>JAYRLX010000121.1:0-3454 GCA_041905125.1 Caulobacter sp.
ACCGGCACCCGGATCCGCTCCGCCTCGTTGGCGGCGATCAGGCCGGCGATGTCGAGCGCGTAGTCGACCATCAGGAGATCGGCGCCCTGCCCTGCCCTCAGAGCATTGGTCGCCTGCTCCGTCGTTTCGACGTGCGAGACCTTGGCCCCCGCGTTCATCGCCATCTTCACGGCGACCGAGAGCTGCCCGTTCAGTTTTCCGACGACCAGAAGCCGCATCTCTTACTCTCCCGAAGCCCTTCCGAGGGAAGAACTCAAATCCCAGAATTTCCTTGGCGTTCAGAACCTTAGTTCTGGTCGCCGTCCTTGATGATTTCCGTCATGGTCACGCCCAGGCGCTCGTCGACGACGACGACCTCGCCCCGGGCGACCAGGCGGTTGTTGACGTAGATGTCGATCGCCTCGCCGACCTTGCGGTCCAGCTCCAGGATCGAGCCCTGGCCCAGCTGCAGCAGCTGCGCCACGGACATGTGGGCGCGGCCCAGCACCGCCGAGATGTTGACCGGGACGTCGAAGACCGGCGCCAGGTCGGAGGCGGTCTTGTCGGCGATCTCGACCGGCATTTCGGAAGCCAGCATCGAGCCGCCGAATTCGTCGAGTGTGAGGTTGTCTTCGGCCATGGGGATCAGCCTTGCTTATGAGAACATGGGTTCGGCGTGGAGGCCTTCGGCGGCGATCGCCGCCTCCAGCGCTTCGGTGACACGTTGGGCGGCGCCTTCGGGATCGAAGGCCGCGCGGCCCTCGCCCCAGTCGAAGGTGAAAGCGGCGGGCGCCATGGCGCCGTCGGCGCGCGCGACGATCTGACCCTGGTAGCCGATCTGCGCGGCGACGGTTTCCAGCGCCTGCTGGATGCGTTCTTCCATCTCGGGCGCGACGCGGATGAAGATCCGCGGCTGGGCCTCGACCTCGCGGGCCAGGGCCTCCAGCGCGGCCGTGACCGGCGCCTCGGGGAAGTGGGTCAGGGCCGCGTCGGCGATCTTGCGGCCGCACGCCAGCGCCAGCATGGCCGCGCCTTCGCGGTGCGAGTGGGCGACGTGGGTCAGGGCGTCGAAAGCTTCGCGCACCAAGCCGGCGATATCGCCCAGGGCCATGGCGGCCTCCTGCTCGGCGCGGGCCACCACCGAGCGTTCGCCCTCGGCATAGGCCTGGGCCTTGGCGGCCTCGACCTCTTCCAGCGTGAAGTTCTTCTTCACCTTGGGCGCTTCGTAGGCGACGCCGCCGCGGTCGTCGAAGACCGTGTCGAAGGCGAATTTGCGAGGGGTTCCGGTCATGCCATCCGCCTCAGTAAATCAGCTCGTCTTCGCTGCCCGAGCCGGCCAGCATGATCTCGCCCTTGGCGGCGAGGTCCTTGGCGACCTGGACCATGCCCACCTGAGCGGCGTCGACGTCCTTCAGGCGCACGGGGCCCATGCTGTCCATGTCCTCGCGCATGATCTTGGCCGCGCGCTCGGACATGTTCGAGAAGAACAGGTCGCGAAGCTTGTCCGAAGCGCCCTTCAGCGCCAGGGCCAGCTGCTCCTTCGGCGTGCTGCGCAGCAGGGTCTGGATGCCGCCGGGGTCCAGCTTCGACAGGTCCTCGAACACGAACATCAGGGCCCGGATGCGCTCGGCCGCTTCGCGGTTGCGCTCTTCCAGGGCGGCGATGAAGCGGGCCTCGGTCTGACGGTCGAAGTTGTTGAAGATCTCGGCCATCATCTCGTGGCTGTCGCGCTTGGACGTGCGGGCCAGGTTCGACATGAACTCGGTGCGCAGCGTCATCTCGATCTTGTCGAGGATCTCGCGCTGCACCGGCTCCATGCGCAGCATCCGCGTCACGCATTCCAGGGCGAAGTCTTCGGGCAGGCAGGCCAGAACGCGGGCGGCGTGGTCGCTCTTCACCTTCGAGAGCACGACGGCGACGGTCTGCGGGTATTCGTTCTTCAGATAGTTGGCGAGCACGGCCTCGTTCACGTTGCCGAGCTTGTCCCACATGGTACGACCCGCGGGACCGCGGATCTCTTCCATCAGGGCGTCGACCTTGTCGGGCGGCATGAACGACGCCAGCAGGCGCTGGGTCTGTTCGTACGAGCCCATGATCGCGCCGGTCGAGCTCATGCCCGACACGAACTCGACCAGCAGGTCTTCGACCACCGAGGCCGAGACCGTGCCCAGGCCCGCCATGGCCTGCGAGACTTCCTTGATTTCCTCGTCGTCGAGCGCTTCCCAGATGCGGGTGTGCTCTTCGCCCAGGGCCAGCAGCACGATGGCCGCCTTTTCAGGCCCCGAAAGCTTCTTGACGTCGTTGACCGCGACTTTCATGGCCGTCAGCTCGACTCATGCAGCCAGTTGCGCAGGATCGCGACCGACTCTTCGGGGTGCTTTTCGACGAACTCCGACACGCGCTTGATGGACGAAGCCTTCACCTGGCCCTCGATCTTGGCGATGTCGATCCGCTGATCGATGTCGCTGACCGGACCGGCGATCGCCAGAGGCTCGCCGCTCTCGTCGACCACGACCTGCTGTTGCGTGCCGTCCGACAGGGTGACCATCCGCGTCACCGGCTGGCCGGGGCTGGGCAGGGCCGCCACGACGTTGGGCTCGGCCAGGTTCTTGATGAAGGGGCGGACCGCGAACAGCAGGATCAGGATCGCCACGATACCCAGGACGCCCAGCTCGCCGGCGCGCATGATGTCGTTCTTGTCGAAGCCCGACAGCAGGCCTTGCTTCTCCAGCCCCTGGTCCTCGGGTTGCGGGAACTTGATGTTGGTGACCTTGACCTGGTCGCCCCGGGCGGCGTCAAAGCCGACGGCGGTCTTCACCAGATCCTCGATCTGCTGGATTTCCTGGGCCGAGCGCGGCGTATAGGCGCCGGGCTTGCCATCCTTGCCGGGAGGCGCCGTGACGCCGTCGATGGCGACCGCGACCGCGACCTTCTTGATCGTGCCCGGCTCCTGGACGGTGGTCTTCACCGACTTGGAGATCTCGTAGTTGGTGACGCTTTCGTTGGCGCCGGCGCGCGAGCCCAGCTGCTGGAAGCCGTTCGCGCCCTGGCCCGGCACATTGGCCGTCGCCGTCGCGCCCGAATTGTCCTCGTTCTTGTTTTCCTGGCTGTTCGACTCGTTGGTGCTTTCCGAGCGGACGACCTGGCCGTCCGGATCGAAGCGCTCTTCCTGGGTCGTGACGCGGTTCAGGTCGAGATCGGCGGTGACGTTGACGCGGGCCTTGCCCGGGCCGAGCACGCCTTCGATCATGTCCTTGACGGTCTTGGCGATGCGCTGCTCGACCTCGGTCTTGCGGTCCTGAGCCTCTTTGCCGGCCAGGCTCTCGTCGCTGGGCGCCGACAGCGTCTTGCCGTGCTGGTCGATGACCGCGACCTTTTCGGCCTTCATGTTCGGCACGGCTGAGGAGACCAGGTTCTGGATGGCGTGGACCATGTCGGTCGACGGCTCGCGCGGGCCGACGCCGCGCGGGTCGGC
>JAYRLX010000121.1:3464-9861 GCA_041905125.1 Caulobacter sp.
TCGAACAGCTGGCGCTTGGGCAGCACCAGGTGGACGCGGACGCTATTGACGCCCTGCATCGCCTTGATCGTGCGCTCCAGCTCGCCCTGCAGGGCGCGCTGACGGTTCAGCTGCTGGACGAAGTCGGTTTGCCCCAAGGCGTTGCCGCCGTCGAAAATCTCGTAGCCGATGGAGCCGGAGCTCACGAGGCCTTTGCCGGCGACCATCAGACGGGCGCTGGCGACCTTGTCGCGCGGCACCATGATGGTCGAGCCATCGCCCTTGGTCTCGTACTTGATGCCCGCCTGGCTCAGGGCCTGGGTGACTTCCGAAGCCTCTTTCAGGTCGAGGTTCGAATACAGCAGCTCATTGGGCTCCCTGCCCATGAACATGATGAGGGCCACCAGCACGGCGATGACGCCGGCGCCGACGCCCAGCATCGCGGCCAACCGACCGACGCCGAACCTCTGAATTGAACCCAGAAAGCTTTCCACGAAGCCCCATCCCCTGATCAACGACCCCGAAGGGGACGCCCGGCGAACGCTGACGAAGCGCCCGTCGGTAGGCAGGATTTACCCAGTACAAGGTAAACGAGGCGTTTATATTTGGCCGAGGAAGCGACGCCCCGGGGCGCCAAAACGTCGCGGCCGCGCCCCGGGGGGCGCGGCCGCTGAACGTCGTCAAACCCTTTCGGCGCAAGGCCTTCGAGGCTTCCGATGTGGGCAGGGACGGTCAAGACGACGCACCCCCCGCTCCGTATTAACGGTACTGCTGGATCCGCGTGGTCCGCAGACCCGCCATCCCGTGCCGATCAATCGACTGCTGCCAAGCGAGGAACTCCTCGTTGGTCAGCTTGTAGCGATCACAAGCCTCGTCCAGCGAGAGCAGGCCCCCGCGAACGGCGGCCACGACCTCGGCCTTGCGACGGATGACCCAACGCTGGGTCTCCGGCGGCGGCAAATCGGACAGGGTGAGCGGCGCGCCGGTGGGCCCGATCACATACTTCTCACCCCGGCTGTTCGTGCGCTGCTGCTGCAACATGGCTTTACGCCTTTCCCACAACCATCACTGTTGGAGGCCACTATAGGCGCCGCCCAATAACAGCGGCTTAATTCCAATAGTAAAGAAAGGCCTAAACAAGACGGCTCTCAGCACTCCTTCGTGTCTCAACGTGAGACACGAGTATTAAAGAAGGTTAAACCCCGTGATTATCGCTTAATATTCAGAAGCTCCTCGAGCATCTGATCTGCGGTCGTGATGATCTTCGACGAGGCGGAGTAAGCACGTTGCGTGGTGATCAGGCCGGTAAACTCGGTCGAGAGGTCGACGGTCGAGGCTTCCAGAGTAGAAGGCGCCAGCGCGCCGGCCCCGCCCTGCCCCGGAGCCTTGAGGCTGTAGGTGCCGCTCTCGTTCGTGACGCGATAGGCGTTGCCGTTAACCCCTTTCAGGCCGTTCGGGTTCGAGAAGGTCGCGACCGCCACCTGGGCGATCCGGCGGGTGACGCCGTTGTCGAAGATCGCCGAGACGTAGCCGTCCTCGTCGACCTCGATGTTGGTCAGGTTGCCGAAGGCCGTACCGTTGGTGTTCACCGACTGGACGACCGACTGGCTGTTGTACTGGGTCAGGCCGCCGGCGGCGCTGGCCAGGTCGATCTGGACGTCTTGAGTGTCGATGCCCAGGCCGTCGGCCCAGACCGGCGGCTGCGGCAGCGGCGCGGCGGGCGGGGCGGGTTGGACGACCAGCGGCGTGCCCGAGGCCTGGATCGTGATCGAGGTCGGAACGGTGGTGCCGAACAGACCGCCGGTGCTCTGCAGCTTGCCGTCGGTGGTGAAGCTGACGATGCCGGTGCTGATCTGGCCGTTGCCGTTATTGGCGAGGTCGCCCGGCTTGGCGCGCAGTTCGGCGTACCACTGGTTCGGGCCCGGGGCCTTCAGCAGCGACAGAGTGACGGTGCGCTGGCCGCCCTTGGAGTCCGACAGCGGGATCTGGATCTCGAAGTCCGGCTTGACGCCCTTGGTGTTGTCCTTGGCGTAGTCGGCCATCGACCAGGTCGACGGGTCGTACAGCTTGCCGACCTTGGCGTCGGCGTCGGTGGTGATGCCCAGGGCCGCCAGGCTGACCGTGGTCGGCGTTGCGTTGGTGTCGATGTCGACGTCGGTCAGCGTACCGTTCGGGGCCGCGGCCGCCTTCGGCTTCAGGGTCGAGCTCGCGAGGTTGCCGGTGGCGGGGTTGTAGCCCACGATGCCGGTGGCGATCACCACGCCGTTTTCCTTGATGTCGACCTGGTACTCGTTATTGCCCGACGCGGCCGGGTTCGTGACGCCCGTCGAGCTATAGACGACGTCATACGAACGAGGCGTGGTGGCCGGAACGGTCGCGACGTTGGTGAACGACGGGTTGCCCGCGGTGCCGACCTTGTACGACACGGCCGCCGCAACGGGTTGCTCCGAACGCAGGTTGGCGTTGATGCCGACGCGGGTCGTCTTTTCGGCCGTGCCGCCGACGGTGCCGACGTTGATCGACGACAGCTGCATCAGGTCCGACGGATCGGGCGTGATCGCGCCGGTGACCGGATCGGCCAGCCAGCCCTGCAGATAGAGACCGGCGTCGTTGCGCAGGTAGCCCAGGCTGTCCAGCTGGAACGAACCGGCGCGGGTGAACGAGCGGGTGTCCGTGGCGGTCAGGTTCTCGGGCTTTTCGGTGGTGACGAAGAAGCCCGAGCCCGAGATCGACAGGTCGAGGTTCGAGGTCGTCGACTGGGTCAGGCCCTGCTGGCTGATGAACTGGTGCGTCTGGGCCTTCACGCCGCCGGCGCTGTAGGTCTGGTTCTTCGAACCGGACGTGACCAGGGTCGAGAAGTTAGCGCTGGAGCGCTTGTAGCCGACCGTGTTGACGTTGGCGATGTTGTCCGAGATCGCGGCCAGGGCCGAGGAGTTGGCGACCAGACCGGAAACGCCGGCGAGCATGGCGCTGTTGATGCTCATAACGGTAATCCTGCGTTGAATGGTTTCGAGGGTTCAGCGCGGTTTGCGTTTGGATCCGGGGGAAGACCGTCTTCCGAGGATCGCGTCGGCGTCGTTCTGACGCCCGGTCGATAGTTTGATCAGGCGGCCTTGGGGGTCGTCTGGTCGCTGGTGGTGGCGGTCGCCGCGGCGGTGATGCCGATGACGTTGTCGATGGGAATGGCCTGGCCATCGACGATGACCTTGGCCTGGCCGGTGGAGTTATCGACGGCGGTGACGACGCCCTCGCTCCGGCCCTTGACGTTCGTGACCTTGATGTCCTTGGCGTCGGCCCCCTTGGCCGTGACCTTGATCGTGTAGACCCCGCCGTTGTCCAGCTGGACTCCGGCGTCGTCCTTGCCGTCCCACGTGATGGTGTGGTCGCCGCTCTTCTGGTCGTCCGGCTTCAGGGTGCGGACGACCTTGCCGGCGGCGTTCTTGACCTCGACGGTCAGCGCGGTCGAGCCGCCGGCCTGGGTCCAGGAGAACGTCGCCTTGCCGTTCTTGAGGGTCGAGGTGTCGGTCGTGGCGGTGACCTGCTTGCCGATCATCGAGACGCCTTCCGACAGACCCGTCCCGGTGTTCATGCCGACCAGGGCCGCCAGCAGGTCGTTCGTCACGAGCTGCTGCTCGACACCCGTCATCTGGGTGATCTGCTGGGTCATCTGGGTCGTGTCGGTCGGCGACAGCGGATCCTGGTTCTTCAGCTGCGTCGTCAGCAGCTTCAGGAAGGTTTCCGTGTTGCTCGCCACCGACTTCTTGCCGTTGTTGATACGGTCAAGAACCGAGGTGGTGCTCTGCGAGGAGACGGGCATCGCCATGGGCGTTTCCTAGATCCGGATGTCCAGGCCGCTGTCGGCGGCCGTCTTCAGGCCGGGCAGCAGGTCGGAGGGGGTGACGACGATCTCTTCCTCGGCGGTCATGGCGGCCTGGAACGCGCGCCCTTGGAAGGCGCGCTGACCCTGGTCGTTCCAGCCTTCGAAGGCGAAGAAGGCGTTAGGGTTCTGGCCGCTGTTCTGGCTGGAGACGTCGAACGACAGCGCGTTGTCGGCGACGTTGAAGCCGGCGTCCGCCAGGGCCTGGCGCAGTTCGCCCGCCTTGTTGCGCAGCTCCTGCGCCGCATGGGCGGTGTCGAACCGCATGGAGGCGGTCAGGGCCCCGTCGCGGGCGATCTCGATGCGGACATCGACCTTGCCCAGGCCGTCCGGCGTCAGGGCGACGTCGAAGCGCGTGGTCTTGGCGTCGGCCTTCTTGACGATCTCGGCCGACAGGGCCGCGACGGTCTCGGGCGAGCCGCGGACCGGCGCGGGGGCGGCGGCCTGGGTCGAAGCGTTGACGACCGGCGCGGCCGCAGCGGGCGGCGGGGCGACCGTGGGGGCCGGCGCGCTGGCTTGCTGAGCCGGCGCTTCGACCGCGACGGCGTTGGCCGCGTTCGACGTCTTGGCGTTGCCACCGGCGTCTCCCGTGTTGGCGGCGTCGGCGCTGGCCGGAGCGGTCACGGCCTGGGCCGTCTCGACCGGAACGGCGCCGGCCGCCTGGGCCTGGGCCTGCTGCGGCGCGGCGGCCTTGGCGGGCTCGACGGGCTTGGCGACCGGAGCCGCCTCGGGGGCCTCGCTCGCCTCGGCGACGACCTGGGCCGCGACGGCGGCCTCGGCGGCGACGGGAGCGGCTTCGGCCGTCACGGGGGCCGTGATCGGCCCGGCCGCCGGCGCGGGCGCGGGCGCGGGCGCGGGAACAGAAGCTTGGGCGACGGCGACCTTGGGGGTCTCAACCGGCGACTTGGAGGCTTCGGCCGTCTTGGCCGGCGTCGCCGCGGCGGCGGGCGCGTCAGCGGCGGGCTGGTCGGCGATGGTCGGCGTCGCGCCGTCCGAGGCGAGCTTGGCGAAGGCCTCGAGCGCGGCCGCGTCGACGGCGACGCCCTCGGCGGGCGCAGCGGCGGCGGTCGCGACCTTGGCGACGTCCTCGGCTTTCACCGGCGCGGGCGCCGAAGCCTGGGCGGGCGTCGGGGCGGTCTGTTCGGCGGGCTTGGCCAGGGTCGGCGTTTCGGCGGCGGCCTCGGCCACGGCGGCGAAGACGGGCGCGGCTTCGGTCGCAACGGCGGGCGTTTCGGCGACCGGCTCGGCGGTCTCCGCCAGCGGCTGGGTCTGGACCGGCGCTTGCACGGGCGCGGCCATCGCGGCGATCAGGGCCGCGGCGGCGGCGGCCTGGGCCGCGGCGTCGACCTGGGCGGCGTCCTGGCCAGCGACCGCGGCGGCGGCCTGATCGGCTTGGGCGTCAGCCTTGTCGGCCTTGGCTTCGGCGTGGTCGGAGGCGGCGTCCGCCTTGTCGTCGGCCTTGGCGGCGACCTTGTCGGCGGCTTGATCCGCCTTGTCAGCCTTGTCGGCGCGAGCGTCCTGGACCGCGTCGGCTCGATCGTCAGCACGGTCGGCGGCGCGATCAGCGGCGTTGGAGTCGGCCTTGGCCTCGGCTTTGGCGGGACGGTCAGCCGGCTTGGACGAACGGGCGTCGTCGTTGCGGGCGTCGCTCTTGGACTCTGCGCGAGCCGGAGCGCGGGGAGCGGGGGTGTCGTCCTTGCGGCCGGCAATGGCCATCAGGGCGTCGAAGCCGTCGTTGGCCGATTTCGCGCCGACGACCGGGGTCGGCGCGGCGGGAAGAGCGGCGGTGGGTGCGGCGATCGCGGTCATTCGCAGTCGAAGCTCGGTTGGGCGGCGGTCCATAACGAACGCGCCTTTGCCGCTCCTCCCCAGCAATGGTCGGGCCAACTCCGAAAATCACCATCAAGGTGCTGTTTTTATTGGAATTAATAGCTCGTTTACGATCGCGAAATCGCCTCCGAGCGGCGCTTTTTGCCCAGTCAGACGGGGGCTCGAGGACCGGAGTTGCCGCGTCGGCGGGTCGCGCCCCGACTTGGCGCCCTCCTTGCGCATGACATCTCGTCGAATATCCGACCCACGGAACACTTCGCCATGAATTTCAATGGCTTGGCATATATCGGGATCCTGATCCCCACCCCGCCCCGGCAAGTTTCGCCGGGCAAGGACGCGTCGTGCGTTGCGCGGTTTGCCGAGCTGAAAGGATCGATCGCATGTCGCTGAACTCGATCATGGGCACGGCGACGTCCGGCATGATGGCGGCCCAGACGGGCCTGCGCATCACGTCCGACAACATCGCCAACGTCAACACCAAGGGCTACGTCCGCAAGACGATCTCCCAGTCGAACATGCTGTCCAACGGCATGGGCGTGGGCGTCAGCATCGACGCCATCAAGCGCGCGACGGATCGCTTCCTGACGACGGCCAGCCTGAACGCCGCCTCGGACAGCAGCCGCACGACCGTGATCGCCCAGGCGCTGAACAATGTGCAGCAGCTGTTCGGGGACCCGACGGGCGACACCAGCTTCTTCTCGCGCCTGGACG
>JAYRLX010000566.1:0-1757 GCA_041905125.1 Caulobacter sp.
GGTCTCCTTGATCGAGCCGATCATCGAGCCCGCCAGGGTGCGGCGGCCGGGGATCAGGGCGAAGGCGTTCAGCGGCACCGGCTCTTCCGGCGCGCCGACGATCACCATGGTCCCGTCGATCTTCAGCAGCGCCAGATACGCGCCCCAGTCCAGCGGCGACGAGACGGTGCAGATGATCAGGTCGAAGGTGTCCGCGAGGGTCTCGAACGTCTTCGGGTCATTGGTGGCGTGGTAGTGGTCCGCGCCCAGGCGCAGGCCGTCGGCCTGCTTGGACAGGGTCTGGCTCAGCACCGTGACCTCGGCGCCCATGGCGTGGGCCAGCTTGACGCCCATGTGGCCAAGCCCGCCCATGCCCAGGATCGCGACCTTCTTGCCGGGACCGGCGTTCCAGTGGCGCAGCGGCGAATAGAGCGTAATGCCCGCGCACAGCAGCGGCGCGGCGGCGTCCAGGGCTAGGTTGCCCGGGATCGACAGGACGTAGTCTTCCTTGACCACGATGTGGTCGGAATAGCCGCCGTAGGTCGGGGTGTCCGAACCGGGCTCGAAGGCGCTGTAGGTCAGGACGAGGCCCGGCTGGTACTGCTCGCGGTCGAGGTCGCGGGCGGCCTTGCAGGTCACGCAGCTGTCGACGAAGCAGCCGACGCCGACGGGGTCGCCTTCCTTGAACCTGGTGACATTGGCGCCGACGGCGGTGACCACGCCGGCGATCTCATGGCCCGGGACGATCGGATAGACGCTCTGGCCCCAGCCGTTATCGACCATGTGGATGTCGGAGTGGCAGACGCCGCAATACTTGATCGAGATGACGACGTCGTCGGGATTGGGGTCGCGGCGCTCAAACGTGAACGGCGCCAGGGGCGCGCCAGCGGCGGGCGCCGCATAGCCTTTAGCGGTGGCCATTCGGGATAGATCCTTGGATTTGGAGATCGCGGTCGGGGAGGACAGCGCGGGGGAGACTTGCCATATGGGACCGCGAGGGCGGTAGACCAGTCCGCCGGACCGATTGCACGATCCTCCAGATCGTGGCGAACGCGGCTTCTCCTCCCCCAGAGGGGGAGCAGAGATTGACTTACACCATCCCCACGGTGCGCAGGCGGGCGCGGGGGTGGATCTCGTTCTGGCTCATCACCACGGTCTGGCCGCGGAAGCGCTCGATGATCGAGCGGACATAGGGCCGAACGCCGGGGCTGGTCAGCAGCACGGGGGCCTCGCCGGCCAGGGCCGCGCGCTCGAACGCGTCGCGGACGCCGCGGATGAAGTCCTGCAGGCGCGAGGGCGGCAAGGCCAGCTGCTTGTCGTCGCCGGGGCCGATCAGGCTCTCGGCGAAGGCCTGCTCCCAGTCGGCCGACAGGGTGATGATCGGCAGGGCGCCGTCGTCGCCGCGATTGGCCCAGCACAGCTGGCGGGCCAGACGGGCGCGGACCTGCTCGACCAGCTGGGTGACCGAAGCCGTGTGCGGGGCGGCCTCGCCGATGCCTTCCAGGATCTGCGGCAGGTCGCGGATCGAGACCCGCTCGCGCAGCAGCGATTGCAGCACGCGCTGGACGGTGGTGGCCGTGGCGGTCCCCGGGATTAGGTCGGCGACCAGCTTCTGCTGCGCCTCGGGCATCTCCTTCAGGAGCTTCTGCACCTCGGCGTAGGACAGCAGATCGGCCATGTTCTCCTTGAGGATCTCGGTCAGGTGCGTGGTCAGCACCGTGGCCGGATCGACGACCGTGTAGCCGCGGAAGGTGGCCTCCTCGCGCAGGTCGTCGGCG
>JAYRLX010000567.1:0-1747 GCA_041905125.1 Caulobacter sp.
GGAAACATCTAAACCAGATAAACAGGCTCTAATTCATACACTTAGAGCGCGTTCGAGCGGTTTAACCGCTCACACTTAAACCTAACGCGCTCTAGCCCGCGATCCCCGATCCGGCCGCATTGGCCCAGGCGACGATCTGGGCCAGCACCTGGGCGACGGCCTTGTCATAGGCCGGCACGATCGCCGAAACGCGGTTGTCCGCCGCCTTCACGCGCGCCTCGAAGACTTGATCGCCGACGAGGGCGCGGTCGGTGTTGCGGTTCAGCACGCCGCGCACGCGCACCACGACTTCGGGGGCCGCCTTGGGACCATTGACGTAGTCGGTCTCGAAGGTCCGCACTTCCAGGCGGAGGACAAGATCGGCCTTGGCGACCTCGCCGCGGCCGATCAGGCGGGCGCGACCCGGGTCGTTCTCGAACGCGCGGGCCACGGCCTCCTCGAACAACACCGAGGCGGCCGAGACCCAGCGGGCGTCGGCGATATAGGCGACCTGGCCCTGGCTGCTGGTCAGGATCCGATCGCCGGCGGCGGCGCGTGTGAAGACCGTCGGCGCCTTCAGCACGCCGAACATGGCGCCGGGAGGCCCCTTGGGCGCGCTGACCTCGGCTTCCCCGAAGCGGTAGAGGCCCACGGGCTTGGTCTTCGGGAAGACGCTGATGCAGGCCGAAAGGCTGAAGGCCAGGGCCGTGACGCCCGCGAGGCGGACGATGGTGCGGATGGGGCTCACGGTTTGACCTCCACTTCCTTGGCGGGCGGCTTGCCGATCGCGCCGCGAGGGTTCTGTTCGACCTCGCCGACCAGACGGTCGAGGGACTCGGCGGCCGATTGCAGGGTGACGATGGCCGCAGACAGCTGGGGCAGGCCGGTGTTGGCGAAGTCGCTGGTCGGGCCTTCCAGCTTGCCGACCATGCCGCGGGCGTCCTTGGCGGCCGCCTTCAGCTCCGCGGCGGCGTCGCCCAGCTCCTTGAGCGTGCGCTTGGCGTCGCCGTTGACCACGCCGTCGGCGCTGTTGGCCAGCTGGGTGATCGATTGGGCCGTCTGGTCGATGCTCTGCAGCGCCTTCTGGGCGTCGGCGATCACCTCCTTGCGCTCGCGCATCTCGGCCGTGACGGCCTGGACGTCGCTGAGCGTGGCGCTGAAGGTCTTGATGTTCTTGTCGGAGAGCACGCGGTTGACGCGGTCCAGCGCCTCGATCGTGCGGGTCAGCACCGTGCCGCCGCCCTCCAGCAGGTCGGAGAGGGTGCTGCGCTGGCTGCGCAGGACTGGCACGCGACCGCCCTTCACCGTATCCTTCAGCAGTTCCTTGTTCGGCGAGCCGGCGGTGATCTGGATGTAGTTCACGCCGGTGATGCCCTGCGGCTCCAGCGTGGCGTAGCTGTCGACCTTGATCGGCACGTCCGAGGTGACGCGGATGCGCGCGATGACCCGGTTGGGGTCGCTCTTGTCCAGCTCGATGCGCGTGACCTCGCCGACCTTGATGCCGTTGAAGTGCACTTCCCCGCCTTGCGAGAGGCCGCGGACGGGGCCGACGAACAGCACGTCATAGAGGTCGTAGTCGCGATTGAAGCTGATCTTGGCCAGCCAGACGGCGAAGACGATCAGCCCCATGAAAAGGGCCAGCGTGATCGCGCCGACCACCGCGTAGTTGGCGTTTCTTTCCATCAGTCGGTCCTCGCCTCGGCCAGGGCCTCCGCGGACGCGGCGGCGCGTCCTCGTGGGCCCAGGAAGTATTTCTTGATCCAGGGAT
>JAYRLX010000568.1:0-1745 GCA_041905125.1 Caulobacter sp.
CCCATCTTGTAGTTGCCGTTCGGGTCGCCGACCGTGTGGGCCTCGGCGGCGGCCTTGGCGATGGCGATCACCTCGTCCATGCGCTTGCCGGGGACCAGCATGCGGGTCGGGGCGTTGCACGACTGGCCCGAGTTCAGCATCACCGAGGCCACGCCGCCGGCGACGGCCTTCTGGAAGTCGGCGTCGTCGAGGATGATGTTGGGGCTCTTGCCGCCCAGCTCCTGGTGGACGCGCTTGACGGTCGGGGCGGCGTTCTTGGCCACCTCGATGCCGGCGCGGGTCGAGCCGGTGAACGAGACCATGTCGACTTCGGGATGGCTGCTGAGCGCCGCGCCGACCGTGGGGCCGTCGCCGTTGACCAGGTTGAAGACGCCGGCCGGGACGCCGGCGGCGTGCATGATCTCGGTCCAGATGTAGCCGCTGAACGGCGCGATTTCCGAGGGCTTCAGCACCATGGTGCAGCCGACGGCCAGGGCCGGGCCGACCTTGCAGGCGATCTGGTTGACCGGCCAGTTCCACGGGGTGATGAAGCCGCAGACGCCGATCGGCTCCTTGACGATGCGGGTCGTGCCGCGATCTTCCTCGAACTTGTAGTCCTTGAGGACCGCCAGGGCCGTCTGGACGTGGCCGATGCCCATGGCCGCCTGGGCGCGCTGGGCCAGCCAGGCGGGGGCGCCCATCTCCTCGGTGATGGCCTTGGCCATGTCCTCGAAGCGCTTCTGGTACTCGGCGATGATCCGCTCCAGCAGATCGATCCGCTCTTCGCGGCTGGTCTGGGAGAAGGTCGCGAACGCCTTGCGCGCGGCGCGCACGGCCTTGTCGACGTCGGCGGCCGAGCCCATCGAGATGACGCCGGCGACGGCCTCGGTGGCCGGGTTGATGACGTCCAGGGTCTTGGGCTGGGCGGGATCGACCCAGGCGCCGTCGATGTAGAACTTGGTGTAGTCGCGCATGACGTTCTCCTGCCCGTTGGGATCGCCCGCTCTAGTTGGGAGAGACGGCGGGCGGTTTCAAACAAGCATTTAATGTGATCGACGATCAGGTGTGAAGGGGTGAAGTAGCGCGGCGCCCCTTCTCAGCGAGCCACTCAACTAGCCCGCCTTCCTAGGCCTTGTGCCTAGGACCCATGGCGCGGATAGGCTCGGGCGCCTCGCTCACGCACCGGCGATGTTGGCGTTTTGATATCTGGACGCCCCTGGTTCGGAACGATGGATCCCAGGCACAAGGCCTGGGAAGGCGGAGATTTTTGAGGCCGAAAACCTCAATCCCTCACCACATCGGATCGCTGTCTTCCCCATGCAGCGCCTCGGCGATGCGTCGCCGCGTGGCGCGGGTGGTCTCCTCCGGCAGGTCGTGGGGATCGAACCAGCCGACCGCATGGATCTCGCCGGCCGCGTTGCTGGCGCAGGTCTCCCAGGCCTCGATGCGATAGACCAGTACGTGGTCGCCGGGATGCAGCACCTCGTTGCTGTGGGCCGAGACCAGGCGCGGGCGCGAGAGGGCGCGCACCCCGGCCTCCTCGGCCAGTTCGCGGACCACGGCCAGCTCGGCCGTCTCGCCGCGCTCGACCCCGCCGCCGGGCAGGTACCAGCCCTTGATGTAGGTGTGCTGGATCAAGAGGACCTTGCCGTCCTGGTCCGTCACCACCGCCCGCACGCCCAGGGTCAGCCCCCTTCGGACGCGGAAGAAGGCGTAGACCAGGGGGCGGGTGAACGGTTCGATGCGGCGGCGCCAGAGCATGGGTT
>JAYRLX010000122.1:0-9725 GCA_041905125.1 Caulobacter sp.
CATGCTGCACATCGAAGCGCCCTTGAGCCCGGAGATGAAGGAGGGCTTCCGTAAGTTCGGCTTCTCGGAAGACGAGGCCGAGCAGGATCCCTTCGCGCGGCGTCAGACCAAGCGGCGCTAATACGCAGCGCCGCTTGGCCCCCCACCAGGCCGCGCTATGGGGGCGCGCGCGGCCGTTCCGCCTTCGCGGGCGGGTCTCTACACCAAACCGATCAACGGTTTGGCGGTCTTGCTGTCCGGAAACACCTTCGTCTCCAGAATGGCGCGGTCGACCCCCATGTGGTCGGTCAGCACGCCCTTGAAGAGGCTGCGCATGTCCAGCGTCGGGGCCGTGTCGCGGTTCTCGAACAGGGCGTTCTGGGCCAGGCCGGGCCAGTCGCCGACGATGCCGCCCGGCTTCAGAGCGCCGCCCAGGATCAGGCCTGTCGAGGCCGTGCCGTGGTCGGTGCCGCCGGTGCCGTTGACCCGCGCCGTGCGACCGAATTCGGTGACGGCGATCACCACCGTGTTCTTCCACTCGCCGGCGAGGCCCGTGTGCAGGCCGTTCAGCACCGTATCCAGGTACGATAGGCGCGTGGCGATCAGGCCAGGCTGGCCGGCGTGGGTGTCAAAGCCATCCAGCGAGATCACCGCGATCTGAGGGCCGCCCGGCTGGGTCATGAAGCCGCCGAGCGTCGAGCCGAGCTTGCGGGCCGTCTCGTCGTCTCGCCGAAGCGGCGCGCCCGTCGCCGGCGCGGCTGCCGCCGGCTGAGGCGGCGTCGAGGTGGCGGCCATGTTCATGGTTGGGGTCGGGGCCATGGCGGTCATGGCCCGCTGGGCCATGGCCTCGGTTTCCAGCCCGCTGGCGAAGGCGGGGCCCAGCAGCGGATCGGTCTTGTAGAGATCCTGCAGCAGGGTGGGCAGGCGCGCGCTTTCATCGACGCCCTTCCCGGGCGACCAGCTGGCCGCCTGCACCTTGCCGCGCAGGATCAGCGGGGCCGTGCTGCCCACCGAAAGCCCTTCGACGGGCCTGATCGGCGCCAGGACCTCCAGCGTGCGGTTCAGCCAGCCGGTGTCCGCGCCGTAGACGCCAGAGGCACCGGTCTCCAGCACGTCCTGCGCCTCGAAGTGCGAGCGGGCCCGGTCGGGACTGGCGATGGCCGGGGCGATCCGGGCCTCGCCCTTCAGGGCCAGGGCGTGGACCGTCGAAAGCTCCGGGTGCAGGCCAAAGGTCCCGTCCAGCTTCAAAACCTCGTCGGGCTTCATCGCGATGGAGCCACGCAGGGCGGCGTAGTTGGCGTCGCCCACCGGGGGCGAGACGGACAGGCCGTCCATGCCGCCCCGACAGATGACGACGACAAGCTTCTTTTTCGCCAGGTCGCCCTCGGAGGCGGCGAAGGCCTGGCTTCCCAGGAAGGTGACGCCAATGCCCAGGCTGGCGCCCAGGCTCAGCAGCGAGCGGCGGCTCAGTGGAGCGTTCATCGGCGTTGGAACTCCGGGCTCATCACAAGAAGGGCGAAGGCTTCGCGGCGGGTTTCGGCCCGCGAGACGGCCTTGGCGACGGCGGGCGTCAGGCGCGCGCCCAAGGCCTCGGTGGCCAGTGCGTTCGGATCGGTGCGATCGGCGACGACCGCGGCGAAGCCTTGCGCCCACTGCATCCGCTTGATCAGGGCGTCTGGGGCCGCCCAGGTCTGGGCGTCCTCCGCCCAGCCCTTGGGGGAGGGGGCGGAGAACGGCTTTTGGCCCAGGCCCGTCAAAATCGGCGCGAGACGCTCGATCGCCGAAGGCTCGGCCCCGATCAGCCGCCAGGTCGACAGGGTGTACTCGTAGGGCGTCTTGAACTTGGCGGGCGCCGGGTCCCAGGCCTCGGGGCTTTCGATCAGGGTCTGGGCGACCTTGGCGAGATCGCCGCCGGTCTGCATCCAGCGCCGCTCGAGCCGCTCGGTGAGGGAAGACGGCGGCGTGTCCGAGACGAAGTGGCGAGCGATCTTGCCGCAGACGTGGCGCGCCGTGTGGGGATCGGCGGCGAGGTCGCTCAGCACCGCCAAGCCTTGCTTCATGTCCTGCTGGCCGTAGTGGCGGCCCATGATCGTCCGCGCGCCGGGCTCGTGGGCGGCCTCGCGGAACACGAACTGGCCCGCGCGGTCCTCATTGTCCCGACCGATCGAAAAGCCGGTCAGGGCGCGGGCGAATTCGGTGACGTCGGCCTGGCTGTAACCGGCGTCCACGCCCACGGTGTGCAGCTCCAGGATCTCGCGGGCCAGGTTCTCGTTGAGCCCCGCCTTGCCGTTCCCGCGCCGCGCGGCGGCGGCCGCCGCTTGGCTATTCGGACCGATCGATGGGGCCTGGTCCAGATAGGTCAGCATGGCCGGGTGGGTCGAGGACGCCACCAGCAGGTTCTCGAAGCTGCTGAACACGTAGGGCCGGATCGCTTCGCGCTCGAACGGCCCGATCAGCACCGAGGTGACCTCCTTGGTCGAGGAGACCGTGAAGTGGTTGGCCCAGAACAACGCCCAGCGCTCGCGGAAGGCCGCGTCGGTGTTGGTCGCCAGCCGCGCCCGCGCCAGGAAGTCGGCGCCGACCTTGTCGCGCAACATGCGCTGGGCGTTCTGGGCTGCTAAGTCCTTGGCGGCCTTGTCGCCCTGGCCGTCCTGCTGATCGCGCGCCATTTTCCGCAGCTGCTGGGCTTGGCGCATCTGGTCGAAGCGCTGGGCCGAGGTCTCGCCGCCGTCCTGGGGCAGGTCGGCGCCCTCGCGGCGGATCTGCGCGGCCAGGAAGCCTTTGGGATCGGCCTGGGCGGCCTCGATCTCGCCGGGACGGGCGCCGAGACCGAAACGGGTGACCGCGATGGCGGCCATCATGTCCTTGCTGGGCAGGCTCAACAGCCGCTCTCCCTTGCGCGACGACGTGACATTGCCCATTCAACGCGTGTCCGCCGCCGTTCCGTCGCGCGCGGCCTGAAAAACGAGTTTTCCGTGTCCGACAAAGCCGAGCTGCTGCTGAAACCCAAGCGCTTCTACAAGGTCGCCGCCGCCGCGCCCGTCCTTGGAGAAGACGGTGATGGCGGCTTCGCCGTCCAGCTGGACGGCCGCACGCCCAAGTCGCCGGCCAAGAAGCCGCTGGTCCTGCCGACAAAGGCCTTGGCCGACCTGGTCGCCGCCGAGTGGGAAGCGCAGGTCGAGTTCATCGACAACAGCGTCATGCCCGCCACGCGCCTGGCCTTCACCGCGATCGACCGGGTCTCCGAAACCCGCGCCGAGGTCGCCAGGGAGATCACCGCCTACGCCGCGTCGGACCACCTTTGCTACCGCGCCGAGAGCCCCAAGGCCCTGGTCGAGCGGCAAGCGACCGAATGGGGCGCGATCCTCGATTGGGCCAAGGCTGAGCATGGCTTGGCGTTCACCCCGGTCGCGGGGATCATCCACCAGCCCCAGCCCTCGGCCACGCTGGCCGCCGTCGAAGCCCTGGCCCTGACGCTGGACGACTTCAGCCTGACCGGAATGGCGTTCGCGGCGGGCCTGTTTGGCTCGACGGCCCTCGCTCTTGCGGTGCGCGCGGGCCGCCTGACGGGACAGCGGGCCCTGGACCTGTCGCGCCTCGACGAGATCTATCAGGCCGAGCAGTGGGGCGAGGACGCCGAAGCCAAGGCGCGGGCGGAAGCCCTGGCGATCGAGGCGGCGATGATCGACCGGTGGTTTAGCGCGTTGCGATGAGCTGAACGCTCCGTCCAACGCTTATGCTGCGCTGCCGCAAGGTCCGCCTTGCGCCAAGCCTCCGGCCTCGCTACGCCTGCACCACAAGGCGGAACGCCGCCACGTATAAGTCCGGCAGGGGAGTACGCGCGTGCAGCACATTCTCGAGGAACTCGAACGTCGTCGCGAGCAGGCCAAGGCCGGCGGCGGCGAGAAGCGCGTCGCCAGTCAGCACGCCAAAGGCAAGCTGACCGCCCGCGAGCGCATCGATCTCCTGTTGGACGAGGGCTCGTTCGAAGAGTTCGACATGTTCGTCGAACACCGCTGCGCCGACTTCGGCATGCAGGACCAGAAGGTGCCCGGCGACGGCGTCGTGACCGGCTGGGGCACGATCAACGGCAAGGTCGTCTACGTCTTCTCCAAGGACTTCACGGTGTTCGGCGGCAGCCTGTCAGGCGCGCACGCGGCCAAGATCGTCAAGGTCCAGCGCCAGGCCATGAAGGTCGGGGCGCCGGTGATCGGCCTGTTCGACGCGGGCGGCGCGCGCATCCAGGAAGGCGTCGACAGCCTGGCCGGCTATGCCGACATCTTCCTTGAGAACGTCATGGCCTCGGGCGTGGTGCCGCAGATCAGCGTGATCATGGGCCCCTGCGCCGGCGGCGACGTCTATTCGCCGGCGATGACCGACTTCATCTTCATGGTGAAGGACACGAGCTACATGTTCGTGACGGGTCCGGACGTCGTGAAGACCGTCACCAACGAGGTGGTCACGGCGGAGGAGCTCGGCGGGGCCCGCGTCCACGCCGCCAAGTCGGGCGTGGCCGAGGGCGCGTTCGAGAACGACCTGGAGGCCCTGACCCAGGTGCGCCGCCTGGTCGACTTCCTGCCGTCCTCCAACCGCGAGCCGGCCCCCGAGCGCGACAGCTTCGACGAGGCCTATCGCGAGGAGATGAGCCTCGACACCCTGATCCCGGCCGATCCGACCAAGCCCTACGACATGAAGGAGCTGATCCTGAAGGTCGTCGACGAGGCCGATTTCTTCGAGATCAGCAGCGAGTGGGCCAAGAACATCATCTGCGGCTTCGCCCGCATGGACGGCGAGACGGTCGGCGTGGTCGCCAACCAGCCTCAGGTGCTGGCCGGGGTGCTGGACATCGACAGCAGCCGCAAGGCCGCGCGTTTCGTGCGCTTCTGCGACGCCTTTAACATCCCGATCATCACCTTCGTCGACGTGCCGGGCTTCATGCCCGGGACCAAGCAGGAGTACGGCGGTCTGATCAAGCACGGCGCCAAGCTCTTGTTCGCCTACGCCGAGGCCACCGTGCCGAAGATCACCGTCATCACCCGCAAGGCCTATGGCGGCGCCTATGACGTGATGAGCTCCAAGCACCTGCGCGGCGACCTGAACTACGCCTGGCCGACCGCCGAGATCGCGGTGATGGGCGCCAAGGGCGCGGTCGAGATCATCTTCCGTCAGGAAGCCAAGGATCCCGAGGCCTTGGCGGCCCGCGAGGCCGAGTACAAGAACGCCTTCGCCAATCCGTTCGTCGCCGCCCAGCGCGGCTATATCGACGACGTGATCATGCCGCACGGCACCCGTCGCCGGATCGTGCGCGGCCTGAAGAGCCTTAAGGGCAAGGAACTCTCCAACCCCTGGAAGAAGCACGATAACATTCCGCTCTAACCAGCGGAGGTTTGGCCCTTGTCGGAATGGATCCAGGCCCTGTCGCCTTTCGCCGGCGTGGGCCTGGCCTTT
Source organism: Caulobacter sp. (assembly GCA_041905125.1). Taxonomy (GTDB): domain Bacteria; phylum Pseudomonadota; class Alphaproteobacteria; order Caulobacterales; family Caulobacteraceae; genus Caulobacter. The sequence goes on from JAYRLX010000122.1 coordinate 5,428, forward strand.
GCGCTGGGCCTGCTGATCGGCGTCGAGCGCGGCTGGTCGCATCGGATGGAGCCGGATGGCTCGCGGGTCGCGGGCATCCGCACCTTCGCGCTGCTGGGCCTGGCCGGCGGCGTGGCGGGAGAGGCGACCGCGCGCGTGTCGCCGCTGATCGGCGCGGCGATCCTGATCGCGGCGGCCGCGGCCCTGCTGATCGGCTATGCCCGCGCCGCCGCCAAGGATGAGCTGAGCGCCACCACCACCGTCGTCGGCATCATCACCCTGGGTCTCGGCGCCCTGGCGGCCGCCGGCCAGTGGACGCTGGCCTGCGTGCTGGCGGCGCTGACCACCCTGATCCTGGCCCAGCGCAAGCAACTGCACGCCTGGATCGAGGGTCTGAGCGAACTCGAGCTCCAGGCCATCGTGCGCTTCGCCCTGATCTCGCTGGCCGTGCTGCCGCTGCTGCCCAACCACGCGTTCGGGCCGCTGGACGCCTGGAACCCGCGCGAGATCTGGACCGTGGTTGTGCTGGTCTCGGGCCTGTCGTTGCTGGGCTACGCGGCGAGCCGCCGGCTGGGCGCGGAGCGAGGCGTCCTAGCCACCGCCGCCGTCGGCGCGGTGGTGTCCTCGACCGCCGTCACCGCCGCCATGGCCGCGCGGATCCGCAAATCGAACGGCGACACGGCGGTGCTGACGGCCGGGATCGCCCTGGCCTCGACGGTCATGGTGACGCGCGTCCTGGTGCTGGTCGCGCTGCTGGCGCCGTTCGCCCTGGCGCCGCTGGCCCTGGTCGTCGTGCCGGCGGGCCTGGTCGGCGCGGCCTATGTCGCCTGGGCCCTGCGCCATCCGGCGGCGAGCGTCGAGGGGCCGGCACCCGATGTGCGCAACCCCTTCGACCTGGGACCCGCCCTGATGCTGGCGGTGCTGGTCATGGTCATCTCGCTGGCCGGACGGTGGGCCATGCAGGCGTTCGGCCACGCCGGCCTCGCTACGGTGCTGGGCATTTCGGGCATGGTGGATGTCGACGCCGCCATCATCGCCATGAGCCGGCTGCCGGCCGGCAGTCTTACGCCCAAGATCGCCGGCCTGATCCTGGCGGCGCCGATCCTGGCCAACACCCTGGTCAAGGCGGGCCTGGCCTATGCGATCGCCAAGGGCTCGGCCGGGATGCGGGCCGCCGCGCCGCTGCTGGCGACCGCGGCGGTCGGCCTGGCGGGCGTCGCGGTGCTGGCGGTGATGTTCTAGGGCTCGGGCCTCACTCGGCCTTGGGCGCGCGCCTCAGGCCGCTCAGCAGTGCGCCAAGCAACGTGTAGGACACCACCTGATAGCCGCCGTCGATCAGCAGCAGCGCCAAAGGGCCAGCCGCGTAGATGTAGTTCAGGGCCGACACGGTCGCGCCGAAGAAGAGGCCGATGAACAAGCCCAGCTTGGCGCCCGGCAGCCAGCCGCGGGTTCCCAGCCGCCGCATGGCGAAGTCCAGCGCCAGCAGGATCAGCAGCATGTTCACGACGCCCAGCGCCATCCGCCATTCCTGGCCGACAAAATCAGCCTCGGTCAGGCCCATGGCCTTGGCCCAGACGGCGCTGAACAGGTTTCCGTACCAGACGACGCCGAAGACTTGTCCGGCGACGAGGGCGGCGACGAGGCCGATCCAACTCACGGATTTCATGGGCTTTCCCCCGAAAGCGGACCTTGTCTGGTCCTGGCGAGACAAGCTGCTCCCGATAACAACGTTCGGTCAATGGGGCGAAAGCTTTCGTTTCACGGCCGGTCCTTCTATATGCGGACGCTTCTTTGCTTCGTCCGACTTGCCCGAAAGGCCGCGCCCGCATGGCTCGCATCCTGATCACCTCGGCCCTGCCGTACATCAACGGCATCAAGCACCTGGGGAATCTGGCGGGGTCGATGCTGCCGGCCGACGTTTACGCGCGCTTCCAGCGGGCCCGGGGCCACGAGACGCTCTACATCTGCGCCACCGACGAGCACGGCACGCCCGCTGAACTCGCCGCCGCCGCCGCCGACCAGGACGTCGCCACCTACTGCGCCGAGCAGCACGTTCTGCAGCACGACGTCGGCCGGGCGTTTGGCTTGTCGTGGGACTGGTTCGGCCGCTCGTCCTCGCCGCAGAACCATCGCCTGACCCAGCACTTCTGCCAGGCCCTGGAGGACCACGGCCTGATCGAGGAGCGGGTCGACCAGATGGTCTATTCGGTCGACGACAAGCGCTTCCTACCCGACCGATACGTCGAAGGCACGTGTCCGCACTGCGGCTTCGAGAAGGCGCGCGGCGACCAGTGCGACAACTGCGGCAACCTGCTGGACCCGACCGACCTGATTAATCCGTACTCGGTGATCTCGGGATCGCGGAACATCGAGGTGCGCGACACCAAGCACCTCTACCTGCTGCAGACCAAGATGCAGGACAAGATCCGCGCCTGGGTCGACAGCCACGCCGACTGGCCGCCGCTGGCCCGCTCGATCGCCTACAAGCACCTGGACGAAGGCCTGATCGATCGCGGCATCACGCGGGACTTGGCCTGGGGCATTCCGGTCGCCAAGGACGGGATCCCGCGCCCGGGCTTCGAGGACAAGGTCTTCTACGTCTGGTTCGACGCGCCCATCGAGTACATCGCCGCGACCCAGGAATGGGCCGAGGCCCAGCCCGATCGCGACTGGAAGCGCTGGTGGCGCACCGACGAGGGCGCTGATGACGTCCGCTACGTCCAGTTCATGGGCAAGGACAATGTCGCGTTCCACACGGTCAGCTTCCCGGCGACCATCCTCGGCTCGGAAGAGCCGTGGAAGAGCGTCGACATGCTCAAGGCCTTCAACTGGCTGAACTGGTACGGCGGCAAGTTCTCGACCTCCAACAAGCGCGGCGTCTTCATGGACGCGGCGCTGGACATCCTGCCGCCAGACCTGTGGCGCTGGTACCTGACGGCCAACTCGCCGGAGGGCAGCGACACCGCCTTCACCTGGGAGCAGTTCGCCAGCGCCGTGAACCGCGATCTGGCCGACGTGCTGGGCAATTTCGTCAACCGCATCCTGAAGTTCACTGAGAGCAAGTTCGAGGGCGTCGTGCCCGAGGGCGGTCAGCCGGGCCCGCTGGAAGAGAAGCTGTTCGCCGACGTCTCGGCGCGCCTGGCGGACCTCGCCGAACAGATGGACGCCATCGAGATCCGCAAGAGCGCCCAGGCGCTGCGGGCCCTGTGGGTGGTCGGCAACGAGTACCTGCAGGAGGCCGCGCCCTGGACCGCGATCAAGACCGATCGCGACCGCGCCGCCGTCATCGTCCGCACGGCCCTGAACCTGGCGGCGCTGTACGCCAAGATCTCGACGCCGTTCATCCCGTTCGCGGCCGAGAAGATCAGCGAGGCGTTCAGCCTGGACTTCCCGGCGGCGTGGCCCTCGAACGACGCTGCCGCCGAGCTTTCCAAGCTGACCGTCGGCCAGGCGATCACCGTGCCGGACGTCCTCTTCAAGAAGATCGACGACGACCAGATCGCCGAGTGGACGGCGCGTTTCGGCGGCGCGGAATAGGGTGACGGCGGGGGCGGACAACACGACCGAGGGGAGGGGCCTCCCGACCCTGGTCCGGCTCTGCCTGTTCTACGCCTCGCTGTTCCTGGTCTCGGGCGTCAGCCTGCCTTACGCCGGCACCTTCCTGCGCGATCGCGGCATGAGCGGCGGCGCGATCGGCTTGATCCTGGCCGTGCCGCTGCTGCTGAAGCCCTTCACGGGCCCGGCGCTGGCGGTCTGGGCCGACGGCTTCAAGCTGCGGCGCACGCCGATGATCCTGCTGCTGATCGGCGCGGGCCTGGGCTATGCGGGCCTGCTGGCGGGCCACGACCTCTTCTGGCTGATCCTGGCCTGGTTCGTCGGCCAGACCCTGATGTCCACCGTCTCGCCGCTGATCGACGTGATCACCCTGCGCCGGGCGCGGGTCGAGGGCTTCAACTACGGCCTGGCGCGCGGCACAGGGTCGAGCGCCTTCATCGCCGCCAACCTCGCCATGGGCGCGATCCTGACCTTGGCGGCCCCGACCATCATCGCCCTCTGGATCGTCGCCACCTGCTTCATCGGCGCCTTGGCGGCCGCCTGGCTGGTGCCCCCCGAACGCGTCCACGCCGAGGGCGCCAAGCCCGGCCGCGCCGAGCGCTGGAAGGGCCTGGGCGACCTGATGCGCAACCGCACCTTCGTGCTGGCGGTGGTCACGGCTGGCCTGATCCAGGGCGCGCACGCCTTCTACTACGGCTTCTCGGCCATCCTCTGGCGCAAGCAGGGGATCAGCGAGCCGATGATCGGCGTGCTGTGGGGCGTCG
>JAYRLX010000123.1:0-9707 GCA_041905125.1 Caulobacter sp.
AATTCGGACGCCACGATCTGCACGAAGTGCGGCCGCCGCCCCGGCAGGTCGCCCAGGCGCAGGCCCGCATGATCGTGCGCATTCAGCTTTTCCAGGTCGGCCAAGGCTTCCTCCCCTCGTCCCTTGTTCCCAGGACGATACCTCAACCCACGATCACACGCGCCGGATTATGCGGCAAGAATAACACCGACAAAATATCCGTTGATACCGCTACCTTTGCGCGTTACCGTCTTTGCATAACAACAATACGCAGGGAGGAGTAAGATGCGCCAGGATAGCACAAGGCTGCCTAAACCCCTTCCCTGACTAGGAAATTCGAGACGCATCGCGATCTCGGATCACCCGGCGCTGCATCGCCGGCAAAGAGTCATCCATAACCTCAGGAGGGGAAACGATGAGAGGGACTAATCCGAGTAACCTGAGTAAAATCAGGCGATCAGGCGCATCCAAGGTTGCGCTCGCCAGCGCCTCGAGCCTGCTGGCCCTGACGATGTTCGGCCTCGCCCAGGCGGCCGAGCGTGCGTCGGACGAAGCCATCGCCACGGCCTCGGCGCTCAACGCCCCCACCGAGGCGGAGCCCCAGGCAAGCGGCCAGAAGGCCTCCGACTCCAGCGTTGTCGAGCAGGTGGTCATCACCGGCCTGCGCGGCTCTCTGCAGCGTAACCTCGACATCAAGCGGGCCTCGCCGGGCGTCGTCGACGCCATCTCCGCCGAAGACATCGGCAAGTTCCCGGACGCCAACGTCGCCGCCTCGCTGCAGCGTCTTCCGGGCGTCTCGATCCAGCGTTCCGGATCGCGCGGCGAACCCCAGGGCATCACGGTCCGGGGCTTTGGCGGCGACTTCAACGAAACCCTCTATGACGGCCGCCGGATCTCGACGGCCACGGGCGGCCGCTCGGTCGACTTCAGCACTGTCGGCGCGGACTTCGTGGGCGGCCTCAGCGTCTACAAGACCCCGGACGTGTCGCTGTCGAGCAGCTCCATCGGCGCCACCGTCAACGTCGCCTTCCCCAAGCCCTTCGACAAGCCGGGCCGCCGCATGGCGGTCACCGCGTCGGGCTCGCTGCAGGATGACGCCGGCAAGATCGTGCCGACTGTCGGCGCGCTATTCAGCGACACCTTCGCCGACAACAAGTTCGGCGTTCTGGTCGACGGCATGTACACGCGTCACGACACCCAGACCAACCGCGTTTACGTCAGCGGCTGGCCGGGCGGCTACTACGCGCCGTGCCAACTGACCGCGACCTGCGCGCCAGGCGGGGTGAACTCATCCACCAAGACTGTTCTCGGCTGGTTCGAACAGCAGGCCGGCGCCAGCCAGATCTACACCAGGGACGAGCGGGTCGACGGCCGCATCGCCCTGCAATGGGCGCCGGTCGACGGCGTCACGGTCACGCTGGACGACAACTATTCGCGCCAGAGCATCCGGGCCGACAACTTCGGCTACGGCATCTGGTTCAACCAGGACGGTCTGCGCAACGTCAAGCTGGACCAGAACGGCACCACGGTCGACTTCACCCAGGCCGGCTCACAAACCGACTTCACCGCCGGCACCGACCGTTCGGTGTTGCGGACCAACCAGACCGGCCTGAACCTCAAGTGGGACGTCTCTGAAAACCTGAGCTTCGAGGGCGACGCCAGCTACGCCAAGAGCTGGCTGAATCCGGGCGGCGAAGTGAGCAGCGACGGGGCGGACGTCGGCTACGGCTTCGGCATCGGCCCGTCCCTGGGGATCCGCATCGGCGGCGGCAGCAAGAACACCCTGCCGGTCCTCCACGACTACGGCCCCAACGGCGACGCCTCGCGTTGGGCCGACACCTCGGTGATCGGTTCGCACGTGGTGGTTCGACAAGCCCAACAGAACACCGACGTCGTCAAGCAACTGCGGTTCACCGGCGCCTGGGCGCAAGAAGGCTTCAAGATCAAGGCCGGCGGCACGTATCTGGAAGACCACTACCAGTTCCAGCAGAAGAACACCTTCGTCAATAACTTCTGGCAGGCCTATCCCGGCTACGGCCCTGCGTCGGGCGCCAATGGCGGCGTCATGGTCCCGGCCAGCCTGTTCACCGAGCGGGTCAGCACCAAGAACTTCATCCCAGGCTTCGACGGCGCCCTGCCGCCGTACCTGCTGAAGTTCGACGCCCACGCCTACCAGGCGTTCCTGACCAGCCTGGGTAATCCTCAGACCAAGAACATCCCCGGCTTCAACTATGGCGGGGGCGGCGTCGGCACTCAGTTCACCGGCGCGTTCGACATGGCGCTGGACAACGGCAGCATCCGGGACATCACCGAGAAGACCTGGGCGCTGTTCGTGAAGGCCAATTTCGACGTCGAGGTGGCCGGCATGCCGTTCCACTTCAACGCCGGCGTGCGCGAGGAGAACACCCACGTCACCTCGGCCGGCTTTGGCCAGGTGCCGACCGCGATCACGCGCAGTACGGGCGACCCGACCTTGCTCACGGTGACGCTGAGCTCGCCCCAGAGCGTTTCGACCAAGAGCAACTACTCGTACCTGCTGCCCAGCGTCGACATGAAGCTGGAGCTGACCGAGAGCGTCCATCTTCGTCTGGACGCCTCGCGCACCCTGACCCGTCCCGGCCTGAACCTGCTGACGCCCGTCGCCAGCGTGGGGACCGGCCAGCGGGTCGGCGCGCTGACGGCCAGCGGCGGCAGCCCTTCGCTGAAGCCCTACCTCGCCGACAACTTCGACGCGGCGGTGGAGTGGTACTACCGGCCGAACTCGTACGCGGCGGTAAACTTCTTCATCAAGGACGTCAGCAACTTCATCGTTGGCGGCACCACGCGCCAGAACATCAACGGGGTCATCGATCCGAGCACCGGCCAGCCGGCGATCTTCGCCGTGACCCAGCAGGTGAACGGACCGGAAGCCACCGTGCGCGGCGTCGAGCTGGCCTGGCAGCACGTGTTCGGCGACAGCGGCTTTGGCTTCAACGCCAACGCCACCTTCGTCGACACCAACAAGCCCTACGATCCGAAGAACATCTCGCAGAGCGGCTTCGCGATCACGGGCCTCGCCAACTCCGCCAACCTCGTGGCCTTCTATGACAAGAACGGTCTCGAGGCGCGGGTGGCGGTCAACTACCGCAAGGAGTACCTGCGCGGCTTCGGTCAGAACCAGAACACCGGCGCCTTCGGTTCGGAGCCGACGTTCGAGAACCCGAACCTGCAGGTCGACTTCTCGACCAGCTACGCCCTGACCAAGCAGATCAACCTGTTCTTCGAGGCGCTCAATCTCACCAACGAGACCCAGAGCACTCACGGGCGGTTCGATAACCAACTGCTGGACGTCTTCGCGTACGGCCGCCGCTACACGGCGGGCGCGCGCTTCCGCTTCTAGTTGCACTCCCCCTGGCTGGGAGCGTCAATGGCGCTCCCAGCCGTTCTTTACAGCGTTCGATCTCCATGGTCCGTCCGGTCAAGAACATCGTCATCGTCGGCGGCGGCGCCGCCGGCTGGCTCACCGCGGGCGTGATCGCCGCCAAGCACAAGGCGCGGCAGGCCTCCGGCTTCACGGTGACCCTGGTGGAGTCGCCCAACACGCCGATCATCGGCGTCGGCGAAGGCACCTGGCCAACCCTGCGCACGACCCTGGCCAAGATCGGGGTCTCCGAGACCGACTTCTTCCGCGAGTGCGACGCGGCCTTCAAGCAAGGCGCCAAGTTCGCCCGCTGGACCACGGGCGCGCCCGACGACGCCTATTATCATCCGCTGGTGCTGCCCCAGGCCTTCTCGCAGGTGAACCTGGCGCCGCATTGGCTGGCCCACGGCGGCGATATCAGCTTCTGCGACGCGGTCTGCCCGCAAGGCGTGCTCTGCGACGAGGGCCTGGCGCCCAAGACCATCACCGCCGCCCCGTACCAGGGCGCGGCGAACTACGCCTACCACCTGGACGCCGGCAAGTTCGCGCCGTTCCTGCGGCGACACTGCTGTGAGAAGCTGAGCGTGCGCCACGTGCTGGCCGACGTCCGAAGTGTCTCCCTCGCCGAGGACGGCGACATCCGCGCCATCGTCACCGAGCAGGCTGGCGAGATCGAAGGCGATCTGTTCGTCGACTGCACCGGCTTTCGCTCGCTGCTGTTGGGCGAGGCGCTGGGCGTGCCGTTCAAGGACTGCGGCGACGTGCTCTTCTGCGACACCGCCCTCGCCGTCCAGGTCCCGTATGAGAGCGAGACCAGCCCGATCTCGACCCACACCATCTCGACGGCGCAGTCGGCCGGCTGGATTTGGGACATCGGCCTGCCCACCCGCCGCGGAGTCGGCCACGTCTTCTCCAGCCGCCACATCTCCGACGACGACGCCGAGCGCGAACTGCGCGCCTATGTCGGCCCGGCGGCCAAAGATCTGCCGGTGCGGAAGATCGCCATCCGCTCCGGCCACCGGGAAATCTTCTGGAAGCGCAATTGCGTCGCCGTGGGCCTCGCCGCCGGCTTTCTGGAGCCGCTGGAGGCCTCGGCCATCGTGCTGATCGAGCTTTCGGCGAAACTGATCGCCGAGCAGATGCCGGCCTGCCGCGAGGTGATGGACGTCATCGCCGGGCGCTTCAACGCCACCACCCAATACCGCTGGGGCCGGATCATCGACTTTCTCAAATTGCACTATGTGCTGAGCCAGCGGGAGGACACGGCCTTCTGGCGCGATAACCGCGACCCCCACACCATTCCTGAGCGCCTGTCCGACCTGCTGCGCCTGTGGCGCCACCAGCCGCCGTGGCTGCACGAGGAGTTCGATCGCGTCGAGGAGGTCTTCCCGGCCGCCAGCTATCAATATGTGCTGTACGGCATGGGCTTCCGCACGGAGGTCGAGCGCGAGGCCCTGGCCGACGAGGCGGCGCTGGCCCAGCGCGCCCTACGAGAGAACGCCCTGCAGACCGAGCGCCTGCGCGCCACCCTGCCCCGGCACCGCGACCTGATCCGCAAGATCGTCGAGCACGGGCTCCAGCCGGTCTGAGCGCCGGCGGCTACATCCATTCAGAGTTTTCAGTTCGAGGGGAAATCCATGTCCAGGTCTTCACGGCGCCGTCTGGGCGCGAGCACGGCCCTGTGCCTCAGCCTGGTCCTGGGCCTCGCGCCCGTGGCCCAGGCCCAGACGGCCTCCCCGACCCGCCAGAAGGCCGACCAGATGGCCGCCGACCTCGTGGCCAAGATGACCACCGAGGAGAAGCTGGATCAGCTGCTCAACACCGCCCCCGCGATCCCGCGCCTGGGCGTGCCGGCCTACAACTGGTGGACAGAGTCCCTGCACGGCGCGCTCGGTTCGCTGCCGACGACCAACTTCCCCGAGCCGGTGGGCCTGGCGGCGACCTTCGACACCGACCTCGTGAAGGATGTCGGCGGGGCGATCGGCGCAGAGGTGCATGGCCTGCACACCCTATCCCGCGCCACCGGCCGGATGGGCCGCATCGGCACGGGCCTCGACACCTGGTCCCCGAACATCAACATCTTCCGGGATCCGCGCTGGGGTCGCGGTCAGGAAACCTATGGCGAGGATCCGCACCTGACCGCGCGCATGGGCGTGGCCTTCATCGAGGGCGTTCAGGGGCCCAATCCCGACCTCCCGCAGGTCATCGCGACGCCCAAGCACTACGCTGTGCACAGCGGTCCAGAGTCCACGCGTCACCACGCCAACGTCTATGTGTCGCGCCACGACCTGGAAGACACCTACCTCCCCGCTTTCCGCGCGGCGATCGTGGAGGCCAAGGCGGGCTCGGTCATGTGCGCCTACAACCGCATCGACGGCCAGCCGGCCTGCGCCAGCGACCTCCTGCTGAAGGACCACCTGCGCGGGGCCTGGAAGTTCACCGGCTACGTCGTCTCCGACTGCGACGCGGTCAAGGACATCAACGACAACCACAAATACGCGCCCGACGCCGCGACGGCCGTGGCCGCCGCCGTCCGCGCGGGCGTCGACAACGAGTGCAACGGCGCGACCCTGACCGATACGGCCGGCCTGTCGAACCGCTACCGGGACGCGTTGCAGCAGGGCCTGATCACGATTGGCGACGTCGACCAGGCCCTGGTGCGCCTCTACTCGGCGCGACTGCGGGTGGGCGACCTGCCGGGCGTTCGCCCGGTCGAGACCGCGCCCAAGGCGCCGACCGCCGTCATCACGCCCGAGCACGAGGCCTTGGCCCTCGCCGCCAGCGAGAAAAGCCTCGTCCTTCTGAAGAACGACGGCCTGCTACCGCTGAAGCCGGGTCTGCGCGTCGCGGTGATCGGCCCGCTGGGCGACGCCACCCGCGTGCTGCGCGGCAACTACTCCTCGGCCCTGTCGGCGCCGCCGATCTCGGTGGTCGAGGGCCTGCGCCGCGCCCTGCCCGGCGCCAAGGTCGCCTACGCCCCGTTCGGCCCGTCCTTCACCGACGGCGACAAGGTCCCCTCCTCCGCCCTGCGTTCGCCGGACGGCAAGCCCGGCCTCCTGGCGCGCTACTTCAACCCGACCGAGCCGCCGCCCAAGCGCTTCGAGCCCGGGACCTTCGGCGAGATCGTCGCCAAGATGCGCTTCGCCGACCAGCCGGTGGTCACCCGGATCGAGGCCAATGTCGCCGCCCGCAGCCTCGACTTGGCCAACGTGCTCGACCACCACAAGGTGGTCTGGACCGGCTTTCTGGTCCCGCCGGAGACGGGGACCTATCGCCTGGGCCTGACCGGCTTCAATGGCGAGATGAAACTGGACGGCAAGCCGTTCGCCGACCTCAAGAAGTCCGGCTGGGGCAGCTTGCCGACGATGAAGACCATCAAGCTGGAGAAGGGCCGCCGCTATCCGATCGAGGTGACCTCCGAGGCCCACGCCCTGTCCGGCGTCGATCTGGTCTGGAAGCGTGTGGCCGAGGATCCGGCGGCCGAACTGAAGGCGGCCGCCGCCCAGGCCGACGTTCTGGTCGCCGTGGTCGGCCTGACCTCCGACCTCGAGGCCGAGGAGTCGCCGGTCGAAATCCCGGGCTTCAAGGGCGGCGACAAGACCACCCTCGACATCCCCGCCGACCAGCAGGCGCTGCTGGAGCAGGCCAAGGCGCTGGGCAAGCCGCTGGTCGTGGTGGCGATGAACGGCAGCCCGCTGAATCTCTCGTGGGCCAAGGACAACGCCTCGGCGATCCTGGAGGCCTGGTACCCGGGCCAGTCCGGGGGCCTTGCGATCGCCAATGTCCTGACCGGCAAGACCAACCCGGCGGGCCGCCTGCCGTTGACCTTCTACAAGTCGGTCGACGACCTGCCGCCGTTCGGCGACTACCGCATGGAGGGCAGGACCTATCGCTACTTCACCGGCCAGCCGGTCTATCCGTTCGGCCATGGCCTCAGCTACACGCGCTTCGACTACGCGCCGCTGAAGGTCGAGCCGATCAAGGGCGACGCGGGCCAGGGCCTGAGGGTCACCACCACGGTCCGCAATGTGGGCGCGCGGGCCGGCGACGAGGTGGCGCAGCTTTACCTGAACTTCCCCAACACACCGGGAGCGCCACGCGTGGCCTTGCGCGGGTTCCAGCGCGTCAGCCTGAAGCCTGGCGAGGCCAAGTCCGTGACCTTCTCGCTCTCGCCGCGCGACCTGAGCTCGGTCGACGCGGACGGCGTGCGTCAGGTGGTGACGGGCGCCTATAAGGTCAGCGTCGGTTCGGGGCAGCCCGGAACCGGCGTCGCCAGCCGCTCGGCCGACTTCGCGGTCGCCCAGCCCGTGGCCCTGCCGAAGTAGGAGGACGATTTGAGGATCCAAGCTCTTCTCGCCAGCGCCGCCGTTCTGGCGCTCGCCGGCTCGGCGTCGGCCGCGCCGATCGTCGACGGCGCCCTGGGCGACCACGCCGTCCTCCAGCGCGGCCGGGCGATTATCCTGACCGGCAAGGCCCTGCCCGGCGAGACGGTGTCGGCCAACCTCGCCGGCAAGACCGTCAGCGCCCTGGCCGACAAGGCCGGCCGCTTCCGCCTCGCCCTGCCCGCCCTCGAGGCCGGCGGCCCCTATCGGCTGCTGGTCGAGGCGCCCAGCGGCCAGCAGGTGTTCGACGACCTGCTGATCGGCGACGTTTTCCTGTGCTCGGGCCAGAGCAACATGGAGCTGACGACCGAGCAGTCGCAGAACAGCTTCCAGATCTACGGCACCAGCGATCCGCAAATCCGTCTGATGACCGTTCCCAAGCGCCTGGCCTTCGCGCCGCAGGACAAGTTCGACGTCCCGCCGGCCTGGGCCGCCGCGACGCCGGCGACCATCGGCAAGTTCTCGGCTGTCTGCTTCTACATGGGCCAGTCGCTGCGCGAGACCACCAAGGCGCCGATCGGCCTGATCCACGCCAGCTGGGGCGGTTCGCGCCAGTCGGCCTGGCTTTCTCCTGAGGGCCTTGAGTGGGCGGGGCTGGGCGAGCCCGCCAAGACCCTGGCCCTCTACACTCGCGACCAGGCGGCCGCCGAGAAAGCGGCGGCCAGCCAGTGGGAGACCTGGTGGCGCGACACCTCCGGCCTGTCGCAAGGCCGTGAGCCCTGGCGCGACGACACGGGTCTCGCCTGGAAGCCCGTCCCGGTCATCGGCTCCTTCAACCGCTGGGGCCTGCCCGAGATGAAGGGCTATCTCGGCATGGTCTGGTTCAAGACCGAGGTCACCTTGACCGCCGAGCAGGCCCGCCAGGCCTCGGTGCTGGGCCTCGGCTCCATCGACGACGCCGACCGCACCTGGGTCAACGGCCAGCCGGTGGGCGGCACCAGCCTGGGCCGCGCGCGCCAGTATCGGCTCAAGCCCGGCGTCCTGCGCGAGGGCCGCAACGTCATCCTGGTCAACGCCGACAACGTCTATGCCGACGGCGGCATGCTGGGTCCGGCCAGCGCCATGCAGCTGCGGTTCGACGACGGGAGCAGTCTGCCGCTCGACCAGGGCTGGCGCTACGCGCCGGCGGGGCGCTCGAAGTCGAACGCGCCGCGCTCGCCCTGGGACGACATCAACGGCGCCGGCACGCTGTACAACGGCATGATCGCGCCGCTGGGCCCGGTCAGCCTGGCGGGCGTCGCCTGGTATCAGGGCGAGTCCGACACCGGACTGCCTGGCTACGACCGGCGCCTCTCGGCCATGCTGAAGGACTGGCGCGCCCGGTTCGGGACGCCGAACCTGCCGTTCGCGATCGTCCAGCTCTCAGCCTACGGCGACACCGCCAAACAGCCGGTGGAGACCGGCTGGGCCGAGGTCCGCAACCTCCAGCGCCGCGTCGCGGAAGCCGACGGCCACGCCGCCGTCGTAATCACCATCGACCACGGCGATCCTCTGGACATCCATCCCGGCGAGAAGCAGGAGGTCGGCCGCCGCGCCGCCCGCGCCATGCGCGCCATGGCCTATGGCGAGGCGGTCGCGCCGTCTGGCCCGCGCATCGCTTCGGCGGCTCGCGACGCCGGCGGCGGGGTGACGCTGACCTTCAAGGATGTGACGGGCGCTCTCGCCTCCCGCAGCGGCGCCGTGGCGATCGGCTTCGAGCTTTGCGGCGGCGGCGTCTGTCGCTTCGCCAATGCGCGCGCCCAGGGTGACAAGGTGATGCTGAGCGGGGATGGTCAGCCGGTGGAGCGCGTCCGCTACGCCTGGACTGAGAGCCCCGTGGTCAATCTGTTCGACGACGCCGACCTGCCGGTCGGTCCGTTCGAGGTTCCGGTGCCCTAGGATACTTCTCTTTGTCCAATATCACGTGTTATCCGGGGCGGCGAAGCCGACCCGGGACCCAGGGGTTA
>JAYRLX010000124.1:0-9694 GCA_041905125.1 Caulobacter sp.
CCGCACGCGGGGGAGGTGGCCCAGAGGGCCGGAGGGGGCTAACGCGGCGTGCGTCCAGCTCGCCCCCTCAGTCGCTCCGCGACAGCTCCCCCGTATCACGGGGGAGCATCTATCACTCCCGCCGCAAAATCCTGTCCGTCAGCACCTTCCCCAGCATGCCCGCCCGGAAGGTCTTCTTCATCGCGACGGGATCGTAGTCTTCGCTTTCGACCCACTCGCTGAAGGACAGCCCCTTGGGCTCGCCCACGGCCAGGTACTGCTCGAAGACATAGTCGAGCACGCCGGTGTTGCCGTGCTTGATGTGCAGGTAGCGCGGCCCCAGCTGCTTCATCGCCTCGCGGATCGGCTGGCCGAGGCGATAGTGGGCGTAGAAGACGCTCATGATGCCGGCCCGGTCCGCGCCCGACTTGCAGTGCATCAGGGCCGGATATTCGATCGTCTCGAACAGCTCCTTGGCACCCCGCACCCGCTCGCGGATCGGGACCTCGCGCGAGGTGATCGTGAAGTCGACGAAGTTCAGACCCAGGCGCTGGCAGGCGTCTTTCTCCAGCGCGTAGAAGCTGCCGTCGAAGCCGCCGCGCAGGTTCACGATCGTCTTGATCCCCTGCTTCTTCCACCAGGCCAGCTGGAACGGCCAGGGCTGGTTGGCGCGGACCATCTCGGGGCTGATCCAGTGGGCGTTGGAAAAGCCCAGGCGCAGATAGGCGTGGTCGTTCCACAGATAGTGGAGATAGGTCTTGAACCGGCCCCAGGGCGTGGTGAGGTCGAACTTGGCCAAGCGGGGACGATCCTTGCGAAATGCGCGGTCTAAGTAGGATAGAGCGCCGCGAAAGGCAAAACCGGCCCTTATGCTGTCGCTTTTGCGGGCCAGTGCGGCTTGCAAGTCATTGACAGCCTCCGCGCGACATCCGACCCCTCCCCCATGACGACACCGGACCGCCAGCCCTCGAACCGCGCCCTGATGGGCCGGATGTGGCGCGAGTTCCTGGCGCCGCGGTGGAAGGGCTTCCTGGTCTCGATGATCAGCGCCGTGATCGTCGCCCGCCTGACCGTCATGCTGGGCGAATATGTCGAGCCCGCCGTCGACAAGCTGATCGCCAAGCCGCAGCCCGGCGCGATGATCTGGGTTCCGCTCACCATCGCCGCCCTCGCCATCGCCCGCGGCGTCTTCCAGGTCATCCAGGCCAGCCTGATCAACCGGATCGGCAACGGCGTCGTCGGCGACATGCAGACCCGCCTGTTCGGCCGGCTGATCCGGGCCGATCTGGCTCGCCTGCGCGGCGCGCATTCGGGCTCCTACGTCTCGTCCGTGCTCTATGACGCGGGCCTGATCCGCGAGGCTGCGACCACGGGCGTCATCAACTATGTCCGCGAGGCCCTGACCGTCGCCATCACCCTGTGGGCCCTGCTGAAGAGCGATCCGATCCTGGCCGCGGGCGTGCTGATCATCGTGCCCGGCGTCAGCGGCATCATCCGCAACTTCTCCAAGCGCACGACCAAGGCCGCCAAGGGCGCCATGGGCGAGACCTCCAACCTCTCCACGGCGATCATGGAGAGCCTGGACGGGGTCAAGATCGTCAAGATGGAGAACCGCGAGGCCTATGAGGAAGGCCGCGTGGCCGCCGTGGTCGAGCGCCGCCAGCGTCACCTGATCAAGGGCAGCAACGCCCGGGCCATGGCCGCCCCGGCCACGGAGCTCTTCTCGCAGCTCGTGATCGCGGCGGTGTTCGCCTATGCCGGCTGGCGCGCCATTACCGGCGCCCTGGTCGTCGGGCCCCTCACCCTGCCCCCGATCACCGCCGGCGGCTTCCTGAAGTTCGTGATCCTGCTGGGCATCGCCGCCCAATCGCTGCGCCAGGTCGCCAATCTGCAGACTGTGTTCAGCGAGGGCCTGACCGCCGCCCGCCGCCTGTTCGAGGCCCTGGACGTCCAGCCGACCATCGTCGATCCCGCCGACGCCAAGCCGCTGCCGGCCGGCGACAGCGCCATCGCGCTCAGCCACGTCACCTTCTCATACGGCGCGGATATCCCCGCCCTGTCCGACGTCTCGATCGAGGCGCGTCGGGGCGAGACCGTGGCCCTGGTCGGCCCCTCGGGCGGCGGCAAGAGCTCGATCCTGAACCTGATCCCGCGCTTCTACGACGTGAACGGCGGCGCCGTGACCATCGACGGCTGCGACGTGCGGACCGTGACCCTGGCCAGCCTGCGCGACCGCATTGCGCTCGTCACCCAGGAGCCGTTCCTGTTCGACGACACCATCCGCGCCAACATCGCCTACGCCCGTCCCGGCGCCAGCCAGCTGGAGATCGAGGCCGCCGCGCGCCAGGCCGCCGCCCACGACTTCATTCTGGCCCTGCCGGAAGGCTACGACACCCCGGTCGGCGAGGCCGGCGCGCGCCAGCGGATCGCCATCGCCCGCGCCATCCTGAAGAACGCCCCGATCCTGCTGCTGGACGAGGCCACCAGCGCGCTGGACACCGAGAGCGAGGCCCAGGTTCAGGCGGCGCTGGAACGGCTGATGGCCGGACGCACCACGATCCTGATCGCCCATCGCCTGTCGACGGTGAAGAACGCCGACCGCATCTACGTGATCGACAAGGGCCGCGTGGTCGAGACCGGATCGCACCCCGAACTGGTCCAGGCCGGCGGCCTCTATGCCCGCCTCGCCAAGGCGCAGGACCTCGATCACGTCCCCGACGCGCCGCTCTTGGAAGGTGACGCTTGAGACCTCTGCGTTCGCCGTTCGTGATCTGGCTGCTCTCCTCGATCTTCGCCGGCTATTCCAAGCTCGTGTTCCGCACGCTGCGCATGACCGAGGAAGGCCGCGACCAGGCCGAGGCCGTGTGGGCCCAGGGCCGCGAGACCGGCGTCGGCGCGATCCTGTGCTTCTGGCACTCGCGCATCCCGATGTCGCCGCTTAGCTGGCCGCAAGACCTCTCGCGCCGACAGGACATGCGCGCCCTGATCTCGCGCTCGAACGACGGCGAGTTCATCGCCCGCACGGTCGAGAAGCTGGGCTTCCCGTCGATCCGCGGCTCATCGGCCAAGAAGACGGACCTCGCCAAGAACAAGCACGGCGAGCAGGCCTTCCGCGACATGGTCAAGTGGGTGAAGGACGGCGGCGGCGTCGCCATCACCCCCGACGGCCCGCGCGGCCCCGCCGAGCACATGGAGAAGGGCACGCCGTCCCTGGCCCGCGTCACCGGCGCGCCGGTGATCTTCGTCGGCCTCGCCGCCAAGCCCTGCCTGCGGCTGGGCTCGTGGGACCAGACCATGATCCCCCTGCCCTTCGCCAAGGCCGCCATGGTCTGGGACGGCCCGACCGGCGCCGGTCGAGGCGACGATCCCGACCAGCTGGTCGAAAGCTGGGCCGCGCGCCTCTCGGCGGTCACCCGCCGGGCCGAAGCCCTGGTCGAAGATTGATAAGACCCGCCCTTGGTGGGATGTAGAGCCCATGCCTCACGATCACGCCGGACACGCGCACGACCACGATCACGACCATGATCACCACGATCATGATCACGCGCACGGTCACGGCCATCACCATCATGGCCACGGTCATCACGGGCACAGCCACGCGCCCAAGGACTTCGGCCGCGCCTTCGCGATCGGCACCGCGCTGAACCTGGGCTTCGTGGTCGTCGAGGCCGCCGCCGGCCTGATCACCGGGTCGCTGGCCTTGCTGGCCGACGCCGGCCACAATCTGTCGGACGTGCTGGGCCTGCTGATGGCCTGGGGCGCGGCGGTCCTGGCCAAGCGCGCGCCCAGCCTTCGCCGCACCTACGGCCTGCGCAAGGGCACGATCCTGGCCTCGCTGGGCAACGCCGCCCTGCTGCTGGTCGCCGTCGGGGCGATCGCCTGGGAGGCCGTCCGTCGCTTCGCCGATCCCCAGCCGATCGAGACCGGCCCGGTGATGATCGTCGCCGCCGTCGGCATCGCCATCAACACCGCCACGGCCCTGATGTTCATGCGGGGCTCCAAGGAGGACCTCAACGTCCGGGGCGCCTTCCTGCACATGGCCGCCGACGCGGCCGTCTCGGCGGGCGTGGTGGTCGCCGCCTTCGCCATGAGCCTGACCGGCTGGCTGTGGCTCGATCCCGTCGTCAGCCTGGCCATCGTCGCCGTGATCGTGCTGGGTACCTGGGGGTTGCTGCGCGACTCTCTGGATCTGGCGCTCGACGCCACGCCGCGCGGCATCGACCCGGGCAAGGTCCGCGACTGGCTGGCGAGCCGTCCCGGCGTCTCCGAGGTGCACGACCTGCACATCTGGGCCATGAGCACGACCGAGAACGCCCTGACCGCCCACGTCGTCCGCCCGCTCGACGAGGGTCACGACCAATTCCTGCACGACGCCTGCGCGGAGCTGGCCAGCAAGTTCAACATCGGCCACGCGACCATCCAGGTCGAGACCAGCCACGGCGCCCACGCCTGCCGTCTAGCGCCGGCCGATGTTGTCTAGGGGCGTGGTGTGACCCTGTCCCTGGGCCTCTACCGGGCCGCCACGCGCCTGCTCGAACCCCTCGCGCCCGCGCTGCTGTCCCGCCGCGCGCGCCGGGGCAAGGAAGATCCGGCGCGACTGTCCGAACGCCTGGGACGAAGCGACCGCGCGCGGCCCGCTGGCCCGCTGGTCTGGCTGCACGGCGCCAGCGTCGGCGAGAGCCTGTCGATCCTGCCGCTGGTCGAGCGCCTGCGCGCCGAGCGCCTGGGCGTCACGGTCCTGGTCACCTCCGGCACCACCACCTCGGCCGCCCTGCTGGCCAAGCGCCTGCCGGCCGGCGCGATCCACCAGTATGTTCCCGTCGACGCCCCCGGCGCGGCCAGGCGCTTCATCGCCCGCTGGAAACCCGACCTCGCCGTCTTCGTCGAGAGCGAGCTGTGGCCGAACCTGCTGCTGGAGGCCAAGGCGGCCGGGACGCGGCTCGCTCTCGTCTCCGCCAAGCTGTCGGACCGCAGCTTCGCCCGCTGGAGCCAGCGTCCGGACACGGCCCGCGAGCTGCTCGCGAGCTTCGACCTGATCCTGGCCCAGGACGCCCGCGCTCACGACCGCTTCGAGGCCCTGGGCGGCAAGGTCGCCGGCGAGGCCGACCTGAAGTTCGGCGCCGCGCCGCTGCCGGTCGATGAACCGGCGTTGGTCGTCGAGCGCGCGCGCTTCGCCCGTCCGCCCGTGCTGATCGCCAGCACCCATCCGGGCGAGGACGAGATCGTGCTGGACGCCATCGCCGCCCTGCCCGACCGGCCGCCGGTGGTGCTGGCGCCGCGTCACGTCGAGCGCGGCCCGGCGATCGTGGCTCTGGCTCAGGCGCGCGGCCTCTCCGCCGCCCTGCGCAGCCAGGCGCCGGGCGAAAGCGCCGACGTCGTGGTCGCCGACACCCTGGGTGAGATGGGCCTGTGGTTCCGCCTGGCCGGGACCGCCGTCATCGCCGGCAGCCTGGTCCCCGCCATCGGCGGCCACAATCCGCTGGAGGCCGCGCGCCTGGACTGTCCGGCGATCAGCGGCCCGTTCGTGGAGAACTGGGCCTCGGCCTTCGCTGGGCTGGAGGCCGCCAACGGCGTGGTGATGACCTCGCCGGAAAGCCTGCGCGAGGCCCTGGCCGCCGACTTCGCCGATCCCGCCGCCGCGCACGAACGCGCCGCCCGCGCTCGCGCCTATGTCGACGCCCGCGACGCCGAGGCGCGCGCGGGGCTGTCCCGCATTCTTGAGCTGGTCCCATGAAACTCGGCACGCCTCGCTGGTGGTACGTGAGGAGCGGCGGCCCCGCCCCGCTGACTCGCGCCCTGCTGACTCCGATCTCGTGGCTGTGGGCCGCCTCGACCGCGCGGCGGATCGCCAAGACCCTCCCGACCGAGGTCGCCGCACCGGTGATCTGCGTCGGCAACGTCACCATGGGCGGGGCGGGCAAGACCCCGATCGTCCGCGAGCTGCTGCTGACCCTGACCCGGCGCGGCGTCGAGGCCCACGGCCTGTCGCGCGGCTATGGCGGCAAGCTGAAGGGACCGGTGCGCGTCGATCCCGCCCGCCACACGGCCGCCGAGGTCGGCGACGAGCCGCTGATGCTGGCCCAGGACTTTCCGATGTGGGTGTCTCGCGACCGCGCGGCCGGGGCCATCGCCGCCTCGGCCGCCGGAGCCGGCGCGATCGTCATGGACGACGGCCACCAGAACCCCAGCGTCCGCAAGGCGCTCTCCTTGGTGGTGGTCGATGGCGAAACGCGCGGCGGCGAATGGCCGTTCGGCGACGGTCGGGTCTTCCCGGCCGGTCCCATGCGCGAGCCGCTGAAGGTTGGCCTGGCCCGCGCCGACGCGGTGATCGTGCTGCTGCCGATCGACATGCCGCAACCCGACTTCGATCTCCTGGTCGCGTTCGGCGACATGCCGGTGCTGGTCGCGCGGCTCGAGCCCGCCGCCCCCGTGCCGGAAGGGCCTCAGGTGGGCTTCGCGGGGGTCGGCAAGCCGTGGAAGGTCGAGAAGGCCCTGACCGCCGCCGGTTGCCAGCTGGTGGACTTCGCGCCCTTTCCAGACCACGGCGCCTATGACGAGGCGACGCTGCAGATGCTGGCCGACCGCGCCAAGACCTATGACGCGGGCCTGGTCACCACTGAGAAAGACTGGATCCGCCTGCCGCCCGCCTGGCGCGCGCGCGTGACGCCCTGGCCCGTCCGCGCCCGTTTCGACGACGAAGCGGCGCTGGAGGAGCTGTTGGCCAAGGCGGGGGTGTAGGGCGCGACCTTCTTCCCACTCCGGGGGAGGAGCGCCGACAGGCGCGGAGGGGGCAAGTCCGCGCGAAATCACCTTACTCGCCCCCACCTGACCGCTTCGCGGTCGTCCGCCCCCGGAGGGGGCGGAAGGTTCGTCCCCCTACTTGTAAACCACCCCGTCCTTGATCACCGACGTCACGTGCTGCAGCGCGGTGACGTCCTTGAGCGGGTCGCCCTTCACGGCGATCAGGTCGGCCGCCTTGCCCGGCGCCAGGCTGCCGATCTCGCTGGACAGCGAGAAGTGGTCGGCGGCGTTGACCGTGGCGGTCTGGATGGCTTCCAGCGGCGTCAGCCCGGCCTTGACCAGCAAGGCGAACTCGCCGGCGTTGTCGCCGTGGGCAGAGACGCCGGTGTCGGTGCCGAAGGCGATCTTGACCCCGCCCTCATGGGCGCGACGGGCCATGGCCAGCATTTTCGGACCGGCCTCCAGCGCCTTGGCCGTCTGGGCGGGGGTTAGGAAGTTGTTCGGGCTCGAGGCGACCCGATAGACGAAGTCGCCGGCCATCAGGGTCGGGACCAGATAGGCGCCATTCTTCTTGAACAGGGCGATGCTCTCGGCGTCGAGATAGGTGCCGTGCTCGATCGAGTCGCCGCCGGCCCGCAGGAAGCTGTTGATGCCGTCGACGCCGTGGGCGTGGGCGGTGACCTTGCGGCCCATCTTGTGGGCGGCGTCGACGATGGCCTTCAGCTCGTCGTCCGAGAACTGTTGGGAGAGCCCCGCGGCGGTGTTGGACAGCACCCCGCCCGTGGCGGTGATCTTGATGATGTCGGCCCCGTGCCAGACCTGCTCGCGGGTGGCGCGGCGGCAGTCGTCCGCGCCCGAGCAGACCGAGGTCGGCCGCAGCACGTGCATGACCTCGTCGCTATAGCCGTTGACGTCACCGTGGCCGCCGTGGATCGACACCGCCGAGCCGGCGGCGATGATCCGCGGACCGGGGACGTCGCCGCGCTTGATCCCGTCGCGCAGGGCGAAGATCGCCTGGTTCTCCGCGCCCAGATCGGCGACCGTGGTGAAGCCGGCCATCAGGGTCTTGCGGGCGAAGCCGGCCCCGACCAGGGCCTCGTCGGCCGACGAGCGCGTCACGTTGTCGAGGCGCGAGGTCGGGCTTTGCTGGTGGGTCAGGTGGACGTGGCTGTCGATCAGGCCCGGCAGGACGAAGCTGTCCTTCAGGTCGACGACCCTGCCGCCGTTTTCGGCGACATAGCCGTCGACGATGCGGACGACCTTGCCGTTCTCCAGCACCAGGGTCTTGGCGGTCTCGACCTTGCCCGTGGCCGGATCGGCCAGCAGGCGGCCAGCCTGGACAAACACCGTTTCAGCGCAGGCGACGCCGCTCAGCGCCCCGGCCAGGACCAGGGCGCACGCGCCCGACAGCAGTTTCCTCATAAAGCCCCCTCCGATCCTGTTTATCCCAAGATAAACAGGATCAGCATTCTACATCTAGAGCGCGACAGGCGCCGAAACCGCACACACTTTCGGCTGTCGCGCTCTAAGCCCCCGCTTTGCGCGCGAACTCCCAGGCCCCCTTGGCCAGGACTGGCACGCGCGCCTCCATCAGCTGCGCATGGGCGCTGGCGGCCGTGCCGTCGCGGACGCGGCCGACGATGCCCTGGCAGATGCCGGCCAGCCTGAAGAGGTTGTAGCTGAAATACCAGTCCAGCTCGGGCAGTCCGGCGCGGCCGGTGGCTTTGCAGTAGCGGTCCACCGCCTGGGGAATGGTCGGGATGCCGTAGGCCTCCAGGTCCTTGATCTCGGCGAGGCCCCCGCGCTGGTCTGACGGCATCACCCAGTTCATCAGGAAGTAGCTGAAGTCGGCCAGCGGATTGCCCAGGGTCGACAGCTCCCAGTCCAGCACCGCGATCACGCGCGGCTCGGTCGGATGCAGGATCATGTTGTCGAGGCGGTAGTCGCCGTGGACGATCGAGGTCTGGTCGTCGGCCGGCACGGTCTTGGCCAGCCAGTCGATCAGCCGGTCCATCTCGGCGATCGGGGTGGTCTCGCTAGCCTTGTACTGCTTGGTCCAGCGGTCGATCTGGCGGGCGAAGTAGTTGCCGGGCTTGCCGTAGTCCGCGAGCCCCACGGCCGCGTAGTCGACATTGTGCAGCGCCGCCAGGGTGTCGATCTGCGCCTCGTAGATCGCGCGGCGCTCTGCGGGCTGGTAGTCCGGCAAGGTCCCGTCCCACAGGATGCGGCCCTCGACGTTCTCCATGACGTAGAAGATCGTCCCGATGACATCCTCGTCCATGCAGAGGGCGTAGGCCTTGGCGACCGGGAAGTTCGCCTTGTTGAGGCTGGAGATCACCTTGTATTCGCGGTCGACCGCGTGGGCGCTGGGCAGCAGCTTGCCCGGCGGCTTGCGGCGCAGGACGTATTTCCGGCTCGGCGTGACCAGTTGGTAGGTCGGGTTCGACTGGCCGCCCTTGAACTGGCGCACCTCCAGCGGACCGGCATAGCCCTCGACGTTGGCCTCGAGCCAGGCGGCCAGCTTGACCTCGTCGATCGCGTGGCGCGGGTCGACCGGCTTGGTGCCCGAGTTCAGATCCTGGGCGGACTGTTCGGCTTGGGCCATGGCGCGCTTCTCCCCAACACTTGTTTGAAAGGGAGTTTAGAGGGTGCGACGCGCCGCGCAACCCTCGCGGAGGCAAAGGCCTATTTGGAGAGCGCCCGCCAGCCGATGTCGCGCCGGTAGAAGCCGCCTTCCAGGCTGATGCTCCCGAGCGCGGCGTAGGCCAGATCCCGCGCCTCGCTGAGCGTCGCGCCCAGGGCGCAGACGTTCAGCACCCGCCCGCCGGACGCCACCAGACGGCCTTCGAACTCGCGGGTCGTGCCGGCGTGGAAGACGACGACCTCCTGGCCGAAGTCGGCGTCGGCGCCCTGGATGCGACCGCCGGTCTTGGGGGCGTCGGGATAACCCTCGGCCGCCAGCACCACGCAGATC
>JAYRLX010000125.1:0-9685 GCA_041905125.1 Caulobacter sp.
CGTTTTCATGTCCAGCTGATACTGTACAGTAAAAACTTGACACCACCCGCCCGAGGTCCAATCTCAAGCGGGAGGGACTAGAAGGACGACGTCAATGAGCAAGATCGCTCACATCGCGCGCGCGGCCCTGGTCGGGCTCGCCATCTCCGTCCCGCTGGCGCTGAGCGGCGCGGCGGCCGCCCAGGACGCGCCGGCCCCGGCCGAGAAGGCGGCCAAGCCCGCCCGGCAGTGCTTCTACCTGTCCGACTGGCGCGGCTGGACCGCCCCGGACAAGGACACCCTGTACCTGAAGGTGCGGGGCAAGGACGTCTACAAGGTCGACCTGGCCTATGGCTCAAGCCAGCTGACCTGGCCGGGCACGCACCTGGTCTCGATCGTCCGGGGCGTCGACAGCGTCTGCAGCCCGCTGGACCTGGACCTGCGGGTCTCCGACGGCTTCGGCATGGCCATCCCGATCCGGGCCAAGACCATCACCAAGCTGACCCCGGAACAGATCGCGCTGATCCCCAAGAAGTATAAGCCGTAAAAAAACACCCTCTCCGGCCGGAGAGGGCGGGGCCCATGCGAAGCATGGGAGGGTGAGGCGATACGCCGGTGAGGCTTTGAAGGCGGGGGCCGGCGCGGGACGTCATCCTGCGCCTAAACCCTCACCCTCCCACCGCTACGCGGCGGGCCCCGCCCTCTCCCGGTGGGAGAGGGGGTCTTAAGCCCTATTCCGCCGGCGTCAGGTCCGAGCGCTTCTTCATCATCTCGTCGAAGCTGGTCCACACGCCCTCGGCGCCGTGCCACGAGCCCTTGGTGGCGGCCTTGGAGTATTCGGTCGCGCGGGCCTCGAAGAAGTTGGCGTGCTCGACGCCCGACAGCAGCGACTGCAGCCAGGGCAGCGGATTTTCCTTCACGCCGTACACTTCCGGCAGCTGCAGCTGGCGCAGGCGCCAGTCGGCGATGAAGCGGATGTACTGCTTGATGTCGTCGGGGGTCATGCCCTGGACGTCGCCGGCCTCGAAGGCCAGGTCGATGAACTTGTCTTCCAGCCCGACCACGTGCTTGCAGCAGTCGACGATGTCGTCGGCCACGGCCTTGGTCACCGCGTTCGTTTCCTTGTTGAACGCGTGGTACAGCTTGATGATGCCGTCGCAGTGCAGGCTCTCGTCGCGGATCGACCACGAGACGATCTGGCCCATGCCCTTCATCTTGTTGAAGCGCGGGAAGTTCATCAGCATCGCGAACGAGGCGAACAGCTGCAGGCCTTCGGTGAAGCCGCCGAACATCGCCAGCGTGCGGCAGATGTCGGCGTTGGTCTCGACGCCGAAGGTCTGCATGTAGTCATGCTTGGCCTTCATGGCCTCGTATTCCATGAACGCCGAGAACTCGGTCTCGGGCATGCCGATGGTCTCGAGGAGCAAGGCGTAGGCCGCGATATGGATCGTCTCCATGTTCGCGAACGAGGCCAGCATCATCTTCACTTCGGTCGGCTTAAAGACCCGACCGTAGCGCTCCATGTAGTTGTCCTGCACCTCGACGTCGGACTGGGTGAAGAAGCGGAAGATCTGCGTCAGCAGGTTCCGTTCCTTGTCGTTCAGCTTGACGGCCCAGTCCTTGAGGTCCTCGCCCAGCGGCACCTCTTCCGGCATCCAGTGGACCTGCTGCTGCTTCTTCCAGAAGTCGTAGGCCCAGGGATAGCGGAACGGCTTGTAACCGCCCGAAGGGGTCATCAGGCCGGGCAGGATCAGCGACGACGGAGCGGACATGGCGGAGCCTCGGAGCGAGAATCGAGCGGACGAGTTAGAAGAGGTTACGGCAGGCCAACGCCCGACGCACGCCTAAGAGTGCCCCACCACATCTAGTGTGACAATGGGCCTCAGCCACAAGATAGAGGAGGATCTGTGGACAAGAAGTACACGCTATTCAGCGCGCTCGGGTCCGGCGGCGTGCCCGTCGAAGCCGCTATGTCCTTGATCGGCCTGACCTATGAGGTGGTCGAGGCCCCGACATGGGAGGGCGAGGCCGAACAGGCCAAGGTCGCCGCGGTCAATCCCCTTAAGCAGATTCCGGCCCTGGTCACCAACAAGGGCGAAACGATCACCGAAAGCGCCGCCATCCTCATGTGGCTGGCCGACCGCTATCCGAAGGCCCGCCTGGCCCCCGCGGTCGACGGCCCCGACCGCGCCCAGTACCTGCGCTGGATGACCTTTATCCCCGCCTCGATCTATTCCCTCTACTGGATCAGCGACGCGCCCTCGCGGCTGGTGGGCGACGACGAGGCCCTGCAGGCGAGGGTCAAGGACGCGATCAAGGAACGCATCGTCGACTGCTGGCGGATGATGGACAGCCAGATCACGCCCGGCCGGTACCTGCTCGGCGACGAGCTGACGGTGCTGGACCTCTACGTCACGGTCCTGAGCCGCTGGGGGCCTCGGCGGGTGCGGTTCTACGAGGCGGCGCCGAAGATGAGCGAGGTGGTGAAGCGGGTGGACGCGGATCCGCGGCTGGCGGAGTTCTGGGAGAAGCGGTTCCCGTTCTTCGACGGGTGGGAGCGGTTGGGGCAGCAGGCTGGGTGAGGGAGCTGACGTCAGGCAGCTTCACACCCGGCGATTTCCAATCGGGAAGTCGCCCAGGTCGATCAGCCCTGTAAGCTTAGAGAGCATGGGCGTACCCGCATACTTCATGCCCTCCCATGCGGAATCGGAGTAGAGTAACCCGGTCCTCATGAGAGCTCCGAAGGTACCAACGACCCACTCCGGAGGTTCTTCGCCTTCGGTGCCTGCCAAGTCTTTCCAAGCTAGATCGTAAATCTGCGCTACCACCCAAAACTTCGTGGGCGGCTCGTTAAGATCATGAGGCATTTTGAATGCCTGTTGAGCGCGAATGAGTGCAGCGAGGGCGCGCATCTCGTCATAAGACAGCTCGCTCACAATCCGCATCAAATGGCGCACCTCGGCTTCGGTCAGCCCTTGCTCGGCTACGCCGTTTGCGATCAGCCTAGCCATGAGCTGAAGGTTATCGCGCGCGACGCCGTCTTCGGCTGCCCTCAGGAAGTCAAAGGTCAGCGAAGCGACTGCATCATCACGGAAAGCCCATGGCCGCCCTCGTGCCATTTGATTCCTAATGATCCTCCCGGCTTCCTCAAGCCGGCGCTTGCGGATCAGCATTGCCCCCTTTGAAAGCAAGCTGACTGGGGAAGGGTCTAACTCCGTTAGATGCCCGAGGATCTCTTCGAAATCGCCCATGCGTACATCCACCGACCGCCCCGGTCGGGTGCGATCCTTAAATCTCTTGGAGGCTGCAGCGTGCAGGGCTGATCAGGTCAGTCAAGGACGACGCTCCGCGTCGCCGCGCAGCGGCCGCCCGCAGGGCGGTCCTTGAGTGACCTGATCAGCCCTGCGATCGTCTCGCCGTGAGATTTAGGGAGGGCTCCTTCTCCGGGGGAGAAGGGTTATCAACGAAACCCACCTCAACTCCCCGTCATCCCGCGCTTCATGCGCGGGACCCATGGTTCAGCTTCCACGTGAGAACTCGCCCGGCTCCGCACGTGCGGCGGACAAATGGGTCCCGCGCATGAAGCGCGGGATGACGGTTATGGTGGGCGCCTAGCTCAGACCGTTAGCCGCCTCGAACACCGCCCGCTGGTCGGCGAACGCCTTCTGAAACGCCGGGCGGGCTTCGGCGCGGGCGAGGTAGGCGGCGAGGGTCTCGTCCAGCAGCCACGCGGCGGCCGGGCGGCGCAGGACAGTCGTCACCATCAGGTCGCCGGCGCTGAAGTCCCCCTCCAGCCAGTCCGCCGCGCCCAGCCGCGCCGACAGCTGGCCCAGGCGCTCACGGACGCGCTGTTCCAGCATCGGCTGGCGAGCGGCGAACCAGGGCTCGTCGCGCTCGACCAACGCGGCCATCTCCAGCTCGACGATGGGCGGCTGCAGCGTGGCCTGGGCCGCGAACATCCACATGATCGCCCGGGAGCGCGCGTCCGGATCGGCGGGCAGCAGGCCCGCATGGCGTTCGGCGATGCGCAGCACGATGGCGCCGGACTCGAACAGGGCCAGCTCGCCGTCCTCATAGGTCGGGATCTGGCCGAACGGATGCAGCGCCAGGTGCGCCGGGGCCTTCATCTCGTCGAAGGTGACCAGGCGCACATCATAGGGCTGGCCGACCTCCTCCAGCGCCCAGCGCACCTGCATGTCGCGCGCCAGGCCCCGGCCACGATCGGGCGACTGGCGGAAGGCGGTCAGGATGGGAGGCGACATCGGCGATCTCCGGGCGGCGGAATGCTCGAAGGACGAACCGGGCGCGCCGCGTCCGACATCCTGCCCGGATTTTCCGGCGCGGGGGAAGGCGGGGGGCTCGCCGACGGCACGTTCATGCCCCGCCAAGCGCCAGAGCGCGCCTTCGCCGCAACCTCATTCCCCAAACCCCTCTTTACGCGGCGACGCTTCCTCGCTATTCACGCCGCCGATGCAAGTCCGCGCGACCAAAATTACCACCCCGAAAACGACCCGCCGCGGCGGGGCGTGGTCGGGCGTGCGCGCGCACTAGCGAGCATGCCGCAACCAGCCCCGCCGATGCGCGGGGCGGCTCTCATCTCCAGAGACCTCTAGCTCCCCGCGCTCCGCACCTTCAGGAGACGCAAGACCGTGAGCTTCAAGTTTTCCCGTTCCAATCCGCCCCACGTCGGCGTCGTCGGCGCCACGGGCCTCGTCGGCGGCATGATGCGCGAGCTGCTGGCCGAGCGGGACTTTCCGCTGGCCTCCCTGCGCCTGTTCGCCTCGGCGCGCTCGGCCGGAACCAAGATCGACTTCCAGGGCCGGGAGATCGTGGTCGAGGACGCCGCGACCGCCGACTTCGCCGGCCTCGACATCGTGTTCTTCTCGGCCGGCGGCTCGACCTCGCGCGCGCTGGCCCCCAAGGCCGCCGCGGCCGGCGCCGTGGTGATCGACAACAGCTCGGCCTGGCGCTCAGACCCCGACGTGCCGCTGGTGGTGGCCGAGGTGAACCCGCACGCCCTGAACGACATCCCCAAGGGCATCGTCGCCAACCCCAACTGCACCACCATGGCCGCCATGCCGGTGCTGAAGCCGTTGCATGACAAGGCGGGCCTGAAGCGCCTGACCGTCAGCACCTACCAGGCGGCCTCGGGCGGCGGCATGGAGGGCATCGAGGTTCTCTCCGAGCAGCTGCGCGCCGGCGCGGCCGGGGACCTGGACGGCCTGGCGCGCGCAGCCGAAGCCGCGCCGCTGCCCGAGCCCCGCAAGTGGGCCGTGCCGCTGGCCTACAACGTCGTGCCGCTGAACTACGTGCTGGGCGAGGACGGCTACACCGAGGAAGAGCTGAAGCTGCGCGACGAGAGCCGCAAGATCCTGGAGATCCCCGGTCTGCCGGTCTCGGGCACCTGCGTGCGCGTGCCGGTGTTCACCGGCCACTCGCTGTCGATCAACGCCGAGTTCGAGCGCCCGGTCTCGGTCAGCGAGGCGCTCGCGCTGCTGGGCCATGCGCCGGGCGTGGTCGTGGACGCCGTGCCCAATCCCCTCGCCGCCACCGGCCAGGACCCGGTCTTCGTCGGCCGCGTGCGTCCCGACCCGACGGTCGAGCACGGCCTGGCCCTGTTCGTCGTCGGCGACAACCTGCGCAAGGGCGCGGCCCTGAACGCGGTGCAGATCGCCGAGGTCATGCTGGGATAGCGTCTCCCCTCCCGTGTCATCCCGGTAGACCCGGACCGGGATGACGCGGATTAACGTTACCCGACCCCATATCTTGTGGGCGCCTCTGTGAGCGAACGCGGGTGTCCGGGGACGGAGCTTCAAGGGCGCCTTGCGACCGTCCGTCGCGGGTGAAAAAAGTTCGCCTCCGCAACCCCTTGATCCTGCCTCACAAGTTCCAGCCGTTCACAGCTTGTTAACGAAAAACTCGCCCCAACACCGTTGACGAGTCATTCACCACTGTGGCCCCATATCTGGGCTGAGGGGGCTCCTCGGCCACAAGATATAGCGGCTGGGCAGGGTTAACCCTTCTCCGGAACACGCTGATTGAGCAATGGAATTTGGTCATGAACGGCAGTGAAGCGGCGAAGACGACCATCCGTAGAGAGGCGCAATTGGCGGCGATCAAGCCCGCCAAGCGTCCGCAGCTGGCCCTGGTCCGCAAGGTCCAGGTCGACCGCTCGCGCGACGCTCTGTTGACGGACTTCGGCAAGACCACGCTGGAAGACCGCTACCTGCTGCCGGGCGAGTCCTATCAGGACATGTTCGCGCGCGTCGCGACGGCCTTCGCCGACGACGCCGACCACGCCCAGCGCGTCTATGACTATATGAGCCGCCTGTGGTTCATGCCGGCCACGCCGGTGCTGTCGAACGGCGGCGCCGATCGCGGCCTGCCGATCAGCTGCTTCCTGAACGCCGTGAACGACAGCCTCGACGGCATCCTGGGCGTCTGGAACGAGAACGTCTGGCTGGCGGCCAACGGCGGCGGCATCGGCACCTACTGGGGCGGCGTCCGCTCGATCGGCGAGAAGGTCAAGGGCCAGGGCCAGACCTCGGGCATCATCCCCTTCATCCGCGTGATGGATTCGCTGACCCTGGCGATTTCGCAGGGTTCGCTGCGTCGCGGCTCGGCCGCCGTCTATCTCGACATCCACCACCCGGAGATCGAGGAGTTCCTCGAGATCCGCAAGCCGTCGGGCGACTTCAACCGCAAGTCCCTGAACCTGCACCACGGCATCAACATCACCGACGAGTTCATGCACGCGGTGCGCGACGGCAAGAAGTTCGGCCTGCGCTCGCCCAAGACCAACGAGGTCCTGCGTGAAGTCGACGCCCGCGCCCTGTGGCAGAAGGTCCTGGAGCTGCGCCTGCAAACCGGCGAGCCCTATCTGATCTTCTCCGACAGCGTGAACAACGCCATGCCCTCGTTCCAGCGCGAGCTGGGCCTGAAGGTGCGCCAGTCGAACCTGTGCAGCGAGATCATGCTGCACACCGGCACCGACCACCTGGGCAATGAGCGCACCGCCGTCTGCTGCCTGTCGTCGGTCAACGCCGAGACCTTCCTGGAGTGGCGCGACCACCCGACGTTCATCGAGGACGTGATGCGCTTCCTCGACAACGTCCTGCAGGACTTCATCGACCGCGCGCCGGACGCCGCCGCCTCGGCCGCCTACGCCGCCATGCGCGAGCGCTCGGTGGGCCTGGGCCTGATGGGCTTCCACTCGTTCCTACAGAGCCAGAACGTTCCGTTCGAGAGCGCCCTGGCCAAGAGCTGGAACATGCGGATGTTCAAGCACCTGCGCCGCGAGGCAGACAAGGCCTCGATCAAGCTGGGCGAAGAGAAGGGTCCCTGCCCCGACGCCGCCGACCGCGGCTCGATGGAGCGCTTCTCGCACAAGCTGGCCATCGCCCCGACCGCCTCGATCTCGATCATCTGCGGCGGCACCTCGGCGGGCATCGAGCCGATCCCGGCCAACATCTACACCCACAAGACCCTGTCGGGCTCGTTCGCGGTGAAGAACCCCTATCTGGAGAGCCTGCTCGAGGAGAAGGGCCAGAACACCGACACGGTGTGGGGCTCGATCCTGGAGCACGAAGGCTCGGTCCAGCACCTGGATTTCCTGACCCAGGACGAGAAGGACGTCTACAAGACCGCCTTCGAGCTGGACCAGCGCTGGGTGATCGAACTGGCCGCCGACCGGACGCCGGAAATCTGCCAGAGCCAGTCGGTCAACGTCTTCCTGCCGGGCGACGTCGACAAGTGGGACCTGCACATGCTGCACTGGACCGCTTGGGAGCGCGGCGTGAAGTCGCTGTACTACCTGCGCTCCAAGTCGGTGCAACGCGCGGCCTATGCCGGCGCCGAGGGCAAGGCCGAGAAGACCGCCGAGGGCTTCGACGTCCCCGAAAAGACTGACTACGACGAGTGCCTGGCCTGCCAGTAAGGCTGGGCGGCCTCCTTCTAAAGACCAGAACGGCGGCGCGATGCGGATCGCGCCGCCGTTTTCGTTTCGGCATGACCGGAACCTGATCACGGCGCGAGCGGTTCACCACGTGCGCTTTCGTCACGGTGGGCAGACCCCCCGAAGCGCGTAGGCAGATCTTCCGTTAGGATTGGGGAATCCGGGGATGCGGACCGCTGGGGAGCGAACCGTCCTGTGTCTAACGGCCATTGTGGCCGTGGGACTGGCTTATGCCGGAAACGCTTGCGCGGCCCAGACGGCCGGCAAGGCGCCCGTCGACAAGCACGCCTCGCCCGCTACGCCCGCCGCCAAGCCGAGCTTCCAGGTGAAGCCGGAGACCCTGCGCCCTCTGAATCCCGCCGCCGGCTTCATCGCCTATGACAGTGACGCGATCGAGCTGGCCCTGGAGGGCGGCTTCGCGCTGCCGCCCAGCGCCGCCCGCGGCGACGTCCGCCTGCTGGACACTGACCGCTACTACGAGGGCGTCGGCCCCGTCAGCTGGCGCTCGAACGCCTTCAGCCACCAGGCCCAGCCGGGCGGCCCGATCGACTCCGTGCGCGTCTCGGTGGCCGGGGCCGCGCCGACCGCCGCCTACGCCCCGCTAACCCTTTCCCGGCCCGACGCCTATGAACTGCGCGAGGTCGATGTGACCGTCACCCGCGGCTGGCCGTCGGCGGTGATGCTGGAAGGCGGCAAGTACGCCCTGGACGTCACCCCGCACGCCGGCCTCGGCTTCGGCGGCGCGGGCGGCTCGGCCGAGGCCGGCGCCACGGTCCGCCTGGGCAAGAAGAAGAACATGGGCGACCGGGTGACCGACGCGCTGGGCGTACGCGAAGGCGACAGCGCCTTCGGGACGCGCGGGCGTTGGTACATCTACGCCGCCGCCAGCGGGCGGGCCGTCGGCTTCAACATGCTGCGCGGCCAGAACGGCGACTGGAGCCGGGCGGGCCTGACGCAAGACACCACCAGCCGCCTGATCGGCGACAGCCAGGCGGGGGTGGCCTGGCGCAAGGGGCCGATGCAGGCCTCGCTGGGCTATATCCACCGCGAGATGAGGGCCAAGGAAGGCATCATGGGCCTGGCGACCCAAAAGGACGACGTGGTCGCCCTGTCGTTCAGCCTGAAGCCCCGCTGGTAGAGACCAGAACGGGGGCCAGAGCGCCTATTGGGCTTGTGTTTCCGGCCGCTTTCATGCAGCAAGCGCCCACCTGTCCACTGCCCCAGCGAGACCATGAGCGAGAGCGAGCCCCCGCGCCGCAAGACCCTGAGCCTCAAGAGCCCGGTCGCCGCCCCCGGCGGACCGCCGCCTCTCGAGCGCATGGTCAAGCCGTCGGCCCGCACCACCGTGTTCACGCCCTCGGCCGCGGCCCCGCCGCCGCCCGCCCCAGCTCCGGCGCCAGTCGGCGACTGGAAGTGCAAGCCGTGCGGCACGCGCTTCGACCCGCCCGCCGAGCTGGCCGACGAGGACCACGTCCGCTGTCCCTCGTGCAATGCGCGCCTGGGCCTGGCGTCGGACTTCCGCGCCGACCCGCCGAACGTCGCCAAGCTGCGCGCGCGCTATCTGAAGAAGGCCTAGGGGCCCCTAAGGCTCCATCTGCGCGCCGGCGCTGATCGGCTCCTCGCGGATCATCACGCCCGTGCCGGCCGCGGGCGAGGCGGCCAGCGGCTTCTTGAACAGGCCGCGCCACAGGCTCTGCTCCTCGACCGCGCTGGTCCAGGCGGTTCCGGCCAGCGCCTGCTCGACGCCCGCGT
>JAYRLX010000569.1:0-1732 GCA_041905125.1 Caulobacter sp.
CCATCACGCCGCCGATGTCGAGGCCGCCGTCGCGGTCGGCAAGGGGCAGCCGACGGTGGTTGTCGACGTCTATCCGATCGACCTTGTCCAGTCTGGAGGGCGCTGGGCGCCGCTCAGCTATCGCGAGCGCATCCGGGCTCTGGGCCCCACCAATGAACCCACGCACGGCAAGCAGGCTGACGGCGGCGACGTCGTCGAGGCGCTGCGTCACGCGTCCGGCGCGGCCCGCTCGACCGGCCGCGTCGATCTGATCCGCAGGAAGTAGGCGGCATGTATCAGTACGATCTCATCGACAAGGAATTCCTGGCCGACCGCTCGGCCGAGTTCCGGGGACAGGTCGCCCGCCGTCTCGCGGGTGAAATCACCGAGGACCAGTTCAAGCCGCTGCGGCTGATGAACGGCCTCTATCTGCAGCTGCACGCCTACATGCTGCGGGTCGCGATCCCGTACGGTTCGCTGAACCCGACCCAGGCCCGCCGTCTCGCGCAGATCGCCCGCGACTACGACAAGGGCTACGGCCACTTCACGACGCGCCAGAACATCCAGTTCAACTGGATCAAGCTGAAGGACGCGCCGGAGATCCTGGACAAGCTGGCCGAGGTGGACCTCCACGCGATCCAGACCAGCGGCAACTGCATCCGCAATACGACGTCCGACCCCTATGCCGGCGCCACGGCCGAGGAGGTCGACGACCCGCGCGTCTGGTGCGAGGTGATCCGCCAGTGGTCGACCCTGCACCCGGAATTCTCGTTCCTGCCGCGCAAGTTCAAGATCGCCATCACGGCGTCGGCCAAGGACCGCACGGCGGCCAAGGTCCACGACATCGGCCTGCTGCTGCGCCAGGGCCGCGACGGCCAGCACGGCTTCGAGGTGATCGTCGGCGGCGGGCAGGGGCGCACGCCCTATGTCGGCCCGACCATCAAGCAGTTCCTGCCGACCGACCGGCTGCTGAGCTATCTGGAAGCGGTCCTGCGCGTCTACAACCGCCACGGCCGGCGCGACAACATCTACAAGGCCCGGATCAAGATCCTGGTCGCCGCCCTGGGCGCCGAAGAGTTCGCCCGCCAGGTCGAGGAGGAGTGGAGCAAGATCGACGCCGCCCGCGCCGACCTGCCGGCCTCCGAGCTGGCCCGCATCCGCGCCGCCTTCGCCAAGACGCCGTTCGAGACCCTGCCGGCCCGTTCGGAGGCCTTCGAGACGGCCAAGGCCCATGACAGCGCCTTCGCCCGCTTCGTCCGCAACAATGTCCGCGCCCACAAGCAGCCGGGCTATGCGATCGTCGAGGTCTCGCTGAAGGCCCAGGAGCAGACGCCGGGCGACGCCTCGGCCGATCAGCTGGACGTGGTCGCGGACCTCGCCGAGCGCTACGGCTTCTCGGACCTGCGCGTGACCCACGCCCAGAACCTCGTCCTGCCACATATCAAGCTGGACGACCTGCCGACCGTGTTCGCGGCGCTGCAGGCGGCGAACCTGGCGACGCCGAACATCGACCTGGTCAGCGACATCATCGCCTGCCCGGGCCTCGACTACTGCGCTCTCGCCAACGCCCGCGCGATCCCGATCGCCCAGGACATCGCCCGCCAGTTCGCCGATCTCGATCGCGCCGAGCAGGTCGGCGAGCTGAAGATCAAGATTAGCGGCTGCATCAACGCCTGCGGCCACCACCACGTGGCCCACATCGGCATCCTGGGCGTCGATAAGAAGGGCGAGGAATTCTACCAGCTGTCGCTGG
>JAYRLX010000126.1:0-9623 GCA_041905125.1 Caulobacter sp.
TGGGCGACGGTCATGGCGTCGGGCACGTGGACCCGCCCGGCCTCGATCAGCACCGATCGGCCGTAATCGTGGTCGATCTCGCCACCGGCGATCAGACAGCCGATCGAGCAGCTGGCGCGATAAAGGGTCGTGTCGCGGCTTCCGACGCGCGCGCCGTGGATCGTCCGGACGGCTCCGTCGAGAGCGGCTTCGCCATAGGCGCTTGCGCGACCAGCCGCCGGCGCCCGAGGTTTGATGGGTGCGCGGACGGGTTCAGGTTCCGGGGGTGGGCAGACCAGTTCCAGCAGCCAGGCCGGGGCATCGGCGAAAGCCAGCTCCTGGGGCGAGCAGCCCGGCGACCAGGCGTAGATCCGCCCCGGCGGGATGCCTTCCTCGGGCTTGCCCGGATGCACCGACGGCGGCGCGACGATGTAGCCGCCGTCGCCGCGCACGTCGATCTTCGCGCCGATCCGCTCCTGGCTGCGCTTGCTCATGTTGCGCACCGGAAAGGCCGGGTTCCAGGCGAAGCACAGGTGACGCCCGCGTCCCGTCGCCTGCTGGACGGTCTTCGGCAGCGGCCCATGCTGCGCCTCAAGCCGGGCGAGGGCCGCTTCGGCCTCGGGACCATCGAGATCCAGAACCCAGAAGCCCGAGATCGCGCCGGTCGCGATGCCGATGTTGCTGTCGATGCGGGCGCGCACCGGCGCCTTGTTCTTGGCGTCGGGCTTCAACTCGAGACAGCGCCGGCCGGTCCACCAGTCCTCGACAAGGCCCGGAATGTGCGCGGCCTGCTTGAAGCCGATGGTGCGACCGTACGGCGCCTTGTCGCGCGGCTGAAGCGGAAAGACCGCTATCCCCTGGCGGGCGTAGTCCATAGCGGCGCGCAGAAACTGGCTCATGCCTCGCCGCCATCGAGCAGCGGCGCGTCGCTCATCAGGGCGAAGCGCTGAACGTCGGCCGTGCGGCTGAGGCGGCGCTTGGCGCCGGGCGGGATCGGATCCAGCTGGGCGCGCATCGTCGAGCCCTTGACCCAGATGAACCAGGCGTAGGCCGTGGCCGTCGCGCCCTTCGGGTTCCAAGAGCCCAGCTGCATCGCCACCCGTTCGGTGAAGGGCGCGACGATCGTCACCGGCGTGTCGCCATACAGCAGCTGGTAGCGGGTCTCGGACTCCAGGAACGCCAGGCGGCAGAGCAGGGCGACGCCGCGCGTGGCCACGTCCAGGCCGCGCTGCAGGAACTCGCTGGCCAGCAGGAACGGCGGGTTCGTGATCACCCAATCGACCGGGAACCGCTCGCCCGGCCCGGCGGCCAGGAAGTCGTACACCGCGCCATAGCCGTGCGGATGGATGTCACTGGCGTGGACCGTGTCGAAGTAGGCGCCCAGGGGCTCGGCCATGTGGCCTTCGCCGCAGGCCGGCTCCCACGCCGACTGCGCCTGCGGGTCGATGCGCTTGATCAGCTCGGCGCCGGCGCGAGCAGCCCAGGGCTGGGTCGGATAGAAGTCCAGCGCGCGCCACAGCTTGCGTTGCGCATCCTCGTCATCGGCCCCGGCGACCCGGCGGGCCATAACCGCGGTGCTTCCTGACGGGGTGGCCTTCATGCCGGCGCGCCGTACTCGGCGAGCACGTCCTCGACATGGGCGATCACCGTCTTGGTCGCCAGCGGATGGTCGCGCCAAGCGCCGCGATTGGCGGCGACGTCCGCCAGCGTGGTGGCGCCCGAGTGGCGGAGGATGCCCCGCGCGCGCGTGGCGAAGTCGGGCAGGTCTTCGATGCGAAGGTTTTGATCGTTGCCCCAGCTCACGCGCAGGCCCCCATTTTGTGATGATGCATGGCCTCAAGGGCCTCTTCCGGGCTGCGGCCGAGGAGGAACCAGAGCGCCCGGTCCACGTCCTGCGAGGTGCAGCCCATGATGTGGGCGAGCTTCTTCAGATCGCCGTCGATACGGTTGAAGGCGCGCAGATCTTCGAGCGCCCCGACCGTCCAGCTGAAGTGAGCGCCCCCCGACATGGCGCCTACTCGTCAGCGTAAGGCAGACGCGAACGCGGTTCGCGTGCCAGGGCCGAAGGATCGGGAGGAGGAACCAGCTGGGCCTCGCAAGTCTGAGACAGCACCGCCAGGTCAGAAGCCAGCTCGACCCGATCGCGGTCACTGGCGAGATATCGCTGGGACGTCCGCACCAGACGGACGAACGGGTTGTTCTTGTCGATCACCCCGACGGGCACGATCGCGCGCCGGGCGGCGGCGGTCGCCTTCTCCAAATCGCCCAGCGGAACGGAGGCGTCGCCACTGGCTCGGGCGGCCTCCTTGGCGAGGCGCTTCCACTTGGCGATGTCAGCCGACGTGGCGTGAGGCGTGCGGGTCATAGACCTTCCCCCTCAGCCTCGCCGCCGATGATATCGGCGGCGGTAAGACTGACACCCTTTTCGCGAGCCAGGCGAAGCACGCCGGCTTGATGGGCGGCCGGAATAAGGCCTCCCTTGCTCTTCTGCCACTTGCGGACCGCGTCGGTGGTCAGCCGGCAGGCATGGGCCAGATCGATCAGGCCCAATAGGCGCACGGCACGATTGGCCGGCGTTTCCGAAGCGTCACCCATGGACATAATGGAAAATCCATCTAGAGATTATTTCCACGTCCAGGCCTGGACCGATTTGGAAAAAACCTCAAGAGACGTTCCGCGGAAATATTTTCCATGCTTGCAGTTATGGAAATCTCCGAAATCCCCTCGCGCCTGCGCCAGCTGAAACGCTCGCAGGCCGACCTGGCGCGTCACTTGAACCTGGATCCGTCCAGCCTCACGAAGACGCTGAAGGGCGAACGCCGGCTTCGCGCCGACGAGCTGCTGAAGATCGAGCAGTTTTTTGGCGAGCCTATCGACCGCGAAGCGGCGGTTGAGCAGCTGTCTGAGCGTCGGCGCACTGCGCCGCGACGGATCCCAGTTTACGGCTATGCAGCGGCGGGTGGTTCAGAGCGCGTCGCCATCAATCCGGGTCAAGTGATCGACTGGGTGGATGCGCCACCCCTGTGGAACGGCGTGGGCGATCTCGCTGTAGTTCGGATCATCGGAGACAGCATGGAGCCCCGATACTTCGCCGGGGAAGCCGTCACGGTGCGTCTGGGCCTCCCGCCAGCGCGCGGGCAAGACTGCCTGATCGAGTTCAACGATGGCTCTGGGCTGATCAAGAGCTATCGCGGCCAGCGCGACGGCCAGGTCTTCGCGTGGCAGTACAACCCGCCCAGCGACGAGGGGAACGAGGTGCGCTACGACGCTTCTAGCGTCCGAGCCATCCACGCCGTCGATCTCCCATTCCGGATGCTTCGCTAGAATCACAAGATCCCCAAACTGCGACACATGGACGCTACGTCCATGTGGAGCCACGCTTGACATATGGAAGAAATCTCCATCCATATCGTCCACGCCCGTCCACGACGGGTAGTGGCCGACGAACCGGGTTCGCGTGCCGCTTGGTCACTAGAACCACGGGGCGTCCATGGTCAGAACCTCCCAATCGGTTGTCGACACGCTCGTCGACTGCCTCATGTTGTCGCCGCACCCTGCGGCGGCGACCATCTCACACCGCGTCGACGTCAAAGCCGGTCGTAAGGCTCAGGTTGTCGTCGACGTGGCCGTCGGCGGCGTCCGCTGGACGTTGGCCCCGGCCACCGCCGGCAACGCCGCGCGCCAGCTGAACGACGCCGCCACCGCGCTGCGCCAGAAGCCGCTGCGGGATCCGGCCCGCCGGATGGCCCGCGCCGCCACCGCCGCGTTCGCCCAGGCGGCGCAATTGGAAGCGGGGCGCGCCTGATGCCTCGCGAAGCCATCCCTCCGTTCACCCTGATCCGAGGCCTCGGCGTAGGCGTTGAGGAACACCCTTCGCTGGAAGCCGTCGCGCTGCGCATCCAAGCTCTACGCGGCAAGCAGGCCCTGTCGGTGGCGCCGTGCGTCGGCGCCTACGACACGTCCGAGACCTTCCAGGGCTTCAACATCAAGGTCGGCGACCGGGCCGGCGGGCCGACCGACTGGATCGCCACCGTCGTCCTGCCACACGCCGACGGCCCCCAGCTGCAGGCCGCGATCCGCGCCGCCGGCAAGCCGTTGCGGAGGGCCGCGTAATGGGTCGCGCTCCCAAGACCTGGCTTAGCCGCTGGCGCGATGGCGCCCACGCCCTGGCCGACAAGACCCGCAAGCCCATGGTGGCCGTCGTCATCGACGAGCAGCCCGACGGCGTGGCGGCCTACAGCGTCCACGGCGCCAGCCCGGCCGGCGCCGAACTCGCGGCCAAGACGCTGCTCGGCGACATCATCAACAGCATCGGCGGCGAGGATTATCAGCCGGGCCGCTGCGACTGCTGCGACGAGCGCCTCGCCCGCGTGCAAGCTGCCTTCGCCCTCCTCGAACCCGACGCGGAAGTCCTGCCGGGCGATCCGCCGACCCAGCCCGCCAGTGGCGGCAAGCGGGAGCTGCATTGATGGCCGACGACAAGCACACGGGCGAGGACGTCCTGAACGGTCAGGCCCAAGGCCGGCTGAAGAGCCTGATCGAGCGTATCGAGCGCCTGGAGAAGGACAAGGCCCAGATCACCGAGGAGATCGGCGAGATCTACCTCGAAGCGAAGGGCTCGGGCTTCGATACGAAGATCATGAAGAAGGTCGTGCGGCTGCGGAAAATCGACCGCGCCAAGCGCCAGGAAGAGGACGCGATCCTCGACCTCTACATGTCGGCCATCGGGGAAGTCTGATGCGGATCCCCGACTTCTGGGCCGGAGTGCTGGTCGGTTGGTCGGTGTTCACGCCGCTGACCCTGCTGGCGCTCAGCTGGTTCAAGGCCCAACGCGATGCGTAGGCCTCGCCCCAGCATCCTCTCCGACGACGGCAAGGCCTTCGTGGCCGCCGTCGTCTTCCTCTCCATCATCGCGGCTGTGGCCGCCTACATCCATTGGGGCTGACCATGGATATCCAGCTGGCGTTTCAGAACGCCGACGTGCTGCGGGCGATCGTCGCCCACGGTGGTTTGAGTTCCACCGCGGATCTCGCCCGGCTCACCGGGAAAGATAAGTCGAACCTGCACAAGACCATCGGCCGTCTGATCGAGGGCGAAGCGCTCTATCGCGACCAGGGCGGCGCGCTGCAGGTCTGCGGCCCCGCCCTCGCGGTGATAGCGGCGGCGGACATCGCCGAGGGCAAGTCGCCTCCGCCGCCACAAGGCTTTGCGTCGGCCTTCCACGCGCAGATCCACCCCGACACGCTCAACCCGCGCCTCGACCTGGACAGCGAGGAGTTCAAGGAAAGCCTGGACGAGCTGCGGCAGGACATTTTGCAGAATGGCCTGCTGCAAAACCTGGTTGTTCGCCCCTACGGCGACATCTGCGGCTGGAACATCGAACTGGAGGGCCGGAAGCTCCCACTCTATCGCCTCGTCTCGGGCGAGCGCCGCTGGCGCGCGATCGGCCAAGCCATCGCCGATGGCGATTGGGACGCCCTGCAACCTCTGCCAATCCAGGTCATCGATACCGATGATCATGGCCACCGACTCCGCGCCCTGGCCGAAAATCTCCAGCGCCGCGCTCTGTCTCCGTTGGAAGAGGCGAAGGCCTTCCAGGGTCTGCTCGACGACGGCATGGACACCCAGCAGATCGCTGACGCGGTCAGCATGAGCCGACGGAACGTGCAGCTTCGCCTCCAGCTGCTGGAGCTTTCCACTACTGACCAGGCCCGGCTGGAGCTTCCGAAGGAAGACGACAACCACCTGACAATTCGCGAAGCGAAGAAGAAGCTACAGAAGCCGAAGGCGCCGCCCGAACCGCAGGCCTGGGATCCGGCACACCTGCTACTCGCGGCCGAAATCCAGCACAAGTTGGCGAACGATCCAGGGCCGGGCTACGCCCGAACCGAGATCGACCCCGAAACGCCCGACAGCGTCCTGAACGTCTTCCCGGTCAGTTGGGCCTCTATCGACCGCGCGGACTACAACACCGGCCGCACCTATGTGCGCTTCCACTTCCACGGCTCGACGATGTTCGAGGGCCAACTGCGGATCCGCGAGCGCGAACTGGACGAGGCCTTCCTCGCGGACCTTCGCCGCGAAGTCCTGGGCGACGCGGAAGCCGCTGCGATCAACAGCGCCGGCGTCTACTACACCGATTGGCTCAATGGTCCGTTCGAGTTGACGGACGAGGGGCGCTCCATCGTCGAAGCCCGCGCGGCCGAGAAGGCCCAGGCCGACGCTGACGCGGCCGAGAAAAAGCGCGAGCGGGACGAGGAAGCCGATCGGTCCCGGCGCATGGTCATCGCCGCTGTTCAGATGGCGAACGACGTGGGCGCGACCTATCGCCCCGCTCTGGCGCCGGCCTTGGAAGGTCTGCTGGCCGAAAACAAGTGTCCGCTGCCTTGGTCCGTGAACGACGACGGCGACCTGGTCGACGCCAATAATGAAGTGCTGGTCGGTACGCCCAACGCTCTGACCGCGCGTCGGCTGATCATCGCCATGGCCGTCAACGCTCTGGCGGGCATGCCGGTGGACGCGAACCGGGTTCGCCTCGTCGAAGCGCCGGTCGCTGCAGGGGCCGACGATGACCAGTAAGCCCGGTCTCTTGGGCCTGCCTCTTGATCAGGCGCTGAAGCAGGTTTGGTCCTGGCTTGAGGACTGCGAGGATTTGGTGGCCCTCAATCCGCACCGCGACCTTCCGCGCCCGCCCTTCCGCCTGGACGAGGCCTGGATCGTGGTGCGCCTCGCGGCCGAAGAGCTGGCCACCGCGAACACGCCTAGCGCCGACACGATCGGCGAGCAGCGGGCCGAAGCCCGTCGGGAAAGGGCGTCCCATGGCTGAGCGCCCCATGCTGTTTAGCGGCCCCATGGTCCGCGCGCTCCTCGCTGGCGGCAAGACCCAGACCCGGCGTCTCGTAAAGCCAGCTCCGCAGCCGCCTTTCCAACCCCTCGTGAGCTTTAATCACGGCCGCGCTGAACTGGCTTTCGGCCCGTCCAACCGCGATCCTAGCGGCGTCGGGCCAAGATGGTGGCGTCCGCCCGTTCAGCCTGGCGACACGATCTGGGTCCGCGAGACCTGGGGCATGAACCACTACCAGTACGAGCGAGGTCCGATCCCAAAGGACCGGCCAGGGGACTTCGCCGATCCCGACGCTCACTACCTGGTCTACCAGGCCACCGAGACCGACGCCGAAATTCTGCACGAATTGCGCTGGCGGCCATCGATCCACATGCCGCGCTGGGCGTCCCGGATTTCGCTCCGCGTCTCCAACGTGCGCGTTGAACAACTCCAGGAGATCAGTGACCGCGACGCCGAAGCCGAAGGGATCCGGGAGCCTTCGCTGGGCGACACAGTCTGGTTCGGCTTCATGGGCTTTCCACGCCAGTCGTGCCCAGCCCACACCGCGTTCGCGAACCTTTGGATGCAGATCCATGGGACGGAGAGCTGGGACGCAAACCCCTGGGTCTGGGTGATCGATTTCGAGGTCGCCAATGACTGAGCGCGAGAAGATCGCCGCGCGGATCGGCGCGCTGCTGGCCAAGACGGTCGAGAACGGCTGTACCGAGGACGAGGCTATCGCTGCTGCCGCCAAGGCGGCCGAGCTGCTCGCCCGCTACGAGCTGGATCTCGACGAGGTCCAGATGCGGGCGACGCCGTTCGAGCGGCATATGGAGCGCCATGACGACGCCGTCGGCGAGAGGCTTTGGAAGGTCGCCGCTGCCGTGTCGAAACTGACCGGCGCGGCCTACTGGCAATCATCGGCCGGCGTCTGGCCGATCGAGATCCACTTCTTCGGCTTCGCGCACGAGGTCGAGGTCGCCCGCTACCTGCTGGAGATCTGCGCCAGGGCCATGCGAACCGCCCAGGCCCGGCTGGAGCGCGAGAACGCCCTGCTGAGGCCCGCGCGGCGGCGCCAGATCATCCTGCCGTTTCTCGACGGCATGGCCGACCGGCTGCGCCGTCGCATCCTCGACCTGGTTCCGCCAAAGCCGACCGGGACCGGTCTCGTCGTGCTGCGCGACCAGCTGGTGAAGGCCGCCATGGCGGACGCCGGCATCCACCTCCAGGACCGGGCGATGCGCAGCAGTCGCGACTACGAAGCCGCCTATGCCGATGGGCAGCGCGCCGCCGATGGCGTGGCGCTGAACCGCGGAGTCGGCGGCGGTCAGGCGAGGGGAGCTTTGCGATGAGCAGCACGCCCTTCACCGCCGCCGAGATCCAGGCCCTGCCGGCCCGCATCTACACGTCGGAGGTCATCCGCCTAGCGCGCTACAGCGTCACCAAGCTCTGGCGCGAGCGGCGCGCCGGGCGGATGCCCGCCCCCATCGATCGCGGGCACGAAGACATCTTCGACCGTGACGCTGTTCTCAAGGCTCTCGGGATGATCCAAGATGCGCGCCCCGCCGATACCGACGACGACCCCTGGACCGTCAACCCTGATGCCATCCGTCAAGCTAGAGCTAGGCAAGTACGTCACGCTCCGAGCGCGAAAGGACGGAACGTTCCGCGTGTTCTATCAGGTGCCCGCCAAGCAGCGCCCCTCCGGCTGGTTGTCGGCGATCCCGCTGCCGATCGAGGGTGAGCGCACCGGCAATCTACAAGACGCGGACGAGGTCGCGCGGATCCAGAGGGATGCCGCAGCCCTCTATAAGCAGATGCTGGCCGAGCGCGACGAACGCGCCGAGGGCGCGCCGCGTCCGAAGTCGATCCCGAACCTGAGTCGCCTGTGGCAGAAGACCCAGGCGTTCAAGAAGAACAAGCCCAGGACGCAGCGCAACTACTGCGACGCGGCTGAGC
Organism: Caulobacter sp.; assembly: GCA_041905125.1. Classification (GTDB taxonomy): domain Bacteria; phylum Pseudomonadota; class Alphaproteobacteria; order Caulobacterales; family Caulobacteraceae; genus Caulobacter. Next base: position 8,762 of record JAYRLX010000126.1, read on the forward strand.
TGATCGAGGCCTGGTCGGCCAGCGTGAACCATCCGCCGGTTGCCCTTTTGAAGGCCGACAAGATCGAAGCCTTCCTGGCTCTGTACGACGATCGGCCGACCACCAAAAAGCAGCTGAAGGTCGTCCTGAAGCTGATGCTGGCCTACGCCAAGAAGCTGGAGTGGATCGCCACCAATCCCGCCGAGGACATCAAGGTTACGATCCCCAAGGCCAAGGTGGCGATCTGGGAACTTGAGGACGTGGAGCTGTATGCCGAAGCCTGCATCGACGCCGGCCGGCCATCGCTCGCGGCGATGATCTGGACGGAATGGGAGATCGGCCAGCGTCTGACCGACGTCTGCCTCTTCCAACTCGGCCGACAGTACAGCGCCAACCGTCGCATGTTCAGCTTCGAGCAGTCGAAGACCGACGCGGGCGTCGATATCGAGATCAGCGAACGCTTGGCCGGCCTGCTTGAGGCCTGCCGCGTCGAGGGCTCGCTATACCTCTTCGTCAACGAGGCCACGGGCCGGCCGTGGCTGGAGAAAGAGCTGTCCCAGGCCTTCGCCTACATCCGCTCGACGCGGGTCTTGAGCAAGGGCGGGCCGTACCGCGTGCTGCGCCAGCTGCGCCATTCCTGCGTCGTGCAGCTCGCGCGCGCCCGATGCACGAACGCGGAAATCGCCGCGATCACCGGCCACGCGCTCAGCTCGGTGGCGGACATCCTCAGCCACTACCTGCCGCGCGACAGCCAGGTCGCCCGCAACGCCCAGATCAAGCGTGGTCTGATCGCTGGGAGCCGGGACTTATGAGGAACAGACTCTAACGGGTCGCTCTAACGCGACTCTAACGGCTTCATTTTGTTCTCGGCCCAGCGAGCCGA
>JAYRLX010000127.1:0-9621 GCA_041905125.1 Caulobacter sp.
GGAAGAAGGTGGCGCATTGCGTCGGCCTTCGGAACACAGCACAATCCGAACAACCGTTCGAAAGCCGCGCCGATGTTCCTCCGCTTCTTCTCCGAGCTCCGCCAGGCCAAGGTTCCCGTGTCCTTGCGCGAGTATCTCCTGCTGATGGAGGCCCTCGACAAGGACGTCATCGATCGCACGGTCGAGGACTTCTATTTCCTGTCGCGCGCCAGCCTGGTGAAGGACGAGAAGAACCTCGACAAGTTCGACCGCGTGTTCGGCCACGTCTTCAAGGGGCTGGAGACGGTCAACGAGGGCCTGACCGCCGACATCCCGGAAGAGTGGCTGAAGGCCCTGACCGAGAAGTTCCTCACCGACGAGGAGAAGGCGCAGATCGAGGCCATGGGCGGCTTCGAGAAGCTGATGGAGACCCTGCAGGAGCGCCTGCGCGAGCAGAAGAAGCGCCACGAGGGCGGGAACAAGATGATCGGCTCGGGCGGCACCAGCCCGTTCGGCAACAATGGCTACAATCCCGAGGGCGTGCGGATCGGCCAGGACAAGAGCCGTCACGGCCGCGCCGTGAAGGTCTGGGACAAGCGCGAGTACAAGAACCTCGATGACTCGGTCGAGCTGGGCACCCGCAATATCAAGGTCGCCCTACGACGCCTGCGCAAGTTCGCCCGCACCGGCGCGGCCGAGGAGCTGGACCTGCCCGGCACGATCAAGGGCACGGCCGAGAAGGGCTATCTCGACATCCAGCTGCGGCCCGAGCGTCGCAACGCCATCAAGGTGCTGATTTTCTTCGATATCGGCGGCTCGATGGACGGCCATATCAAGCTCTGCGAGGAGCTTTTTTCCGCCGCCAAGACCGAGTTCAAGAACCTGGAATTCTACTACTTCCACAACTGCCTCTACGAGGCGGTGTGGAAAGACAACAAGCGCCGTCACACCGAGAAGATTCCGACCTTCGACGTGCTCCACAAGTTCCCGGCCGACTACAAGGTGATCTTCGTCGGCGACGCCACGATGAGCCCCTACGAGATCACCTATCCGGGCGGCAGCGTCGAACACTGGAACGAAGAGCCGGGCGCGATCTGGATGCAGCGCGTCACCGACATCTACCAGAGCTGCGTCTGGCTGAACCCGACGCCCGAGCGGCACTGGGACTACACCCAGTCGATCGGCGTGATGAAGCAGATCCTGTCGGACCGGATGTATCCGCTGACCCTGGAAGGCCTGGACAAGGCCATGCGCGAACTGGTGCGCGGCTAGGGCCTGCTAGCGCGACGGCGCGGGCTCGCCGAAGAAGTTCGCGTCGATCGCGGGCTGGCCGACCACCGAGACGACCGGAGACGCGGCGTGATCGGCCTCGATCGTGGTTCCAATGCGGAAGGTCGCGGCGTTGGCGCCGCCCAGCAGGATGAAGACGTCCTCGTGACCGTCGCCATCGATGTCGAAGCCGACGCGCGTGCCCGCCACCGTATGGGTGACGTCGGTCACCAGATGCGCCGTCGCTTCGCCCAGAGCGGCCTCCTGAGCGCTCAGCACATTGCTGACCGCCGTCGCGCTGACAACGGTGAGCTGCCCCTTGCCCAGGACAGCGAGATGATCGCCCTGCGCGGCGGCGTAATCCAGGACCACGCCCAGAAGAGCCTCGGCCTTGTTCGTCGGCGCCTTGGCCGAGATCAGGAAGGTGTCCGCTCCGGTCCCGCCGCTGGCCACCACGCGGGCGTTCATGACGATCCGATCGTTTCCGGCGCCGCCATCGATGCGATCGATCCCGCTCCGCGCGCCGCCGCCGTCGATACGGTCATCCCCAGCGCCGGCGCGGATCACGTCCCCGTCCGCCGTGCCGACGATGTTGTCGTTGCCAGGGGTGCCGTTGATGACCGACGTCGCCCCGGCGAAACCTTGCGTGCCGCCGGCCTCTCCGGTCTTGGAGGCGTCAGTCTGTTGGAGCTGGGCGGGAGGTTCCGAGGGCGGCGGCGCGATCGCGATTGTCTCGGTGTGCGCCGCCTTGGCGACGAGAAGTCCCGTCAAGGCGGCCCAAGGCGTTTCGATCGCCGCGGCCTTGACCCCTTCGGCCTTGATGGCGGGCTGAGCCCCATTCTCGTTCGCCGGCGCGGCCTGCGGCGCGGCGCGGCTTTCGATCCGATCGGCGTCGAGATTTAGGGCGGCGATCAGCTTGGACGCCACGCCCTCGACCGCCAGGTCCCCGCTGCGCGGCAGGCTGCCGAAGTCGAGACGGGAGATTTCGCCAAAACCCGCGTCGCGCAGTTCCAGGTAGAGGCCGACGGCGATGACCAGCGACAGGAACGACTGCGCCTCGCGGCTGGCGGGATTGAACGACACGACCACGCCCGCCGGCTCCTCGGACGCGCCCGAGGCCAGCATCTGGCGCAGCGCGCTCCAAAGGCTGCCGACCTGGTGGAACATGTCGACGGCGGCGTCATGGATGACGAACTGGCCGTCGATTCGGGCCACGTGGACCAGGACATCCTGATTGGCGTCGGTCACGACGTACCAGGGATCGCCGGAATCGGTCTGACCGAAGATGGCGTCGATCTCGCCATAGCTCTTTTCGAGATGCTGGGTGAGCAGCAGCAACAGGCCCCGCTCGCTGGCGGTCCAGTCTCCGGCCGGGGGCCGGGGCGCGAAGGCGAGGACTTCACCCATCGCGGCGCTCGTCAGCCTTGGGCCGCCCGCTCAACGACGACCGGAGCGTCCGCGTCGGCGGCGCCTTCGAACAGCAGTCGGTGAAGCTCGGGCTCATAATAGCGCAGCAGGGTACGGGCGAATTGGCTGGGATCCAGGCCGAGGCTTTCAGCCCAGACGGCCTGGGCCTCGATCGGCACGCGCCCCAGGCCGTTCTCAACCTGGGATACAAAAGTGTAGTAGCGCAGTCCGGTCCGCTCGGCCAGTTCGGCCTGGGTCAGGCCGGCGGCCTCGCGCGCGGTCTTCAACCAACGCCCAGCTTCGCGTCGGAGAGACTTGGTCAGCGCCGCCTTGGCGGGATTCATCGCCGTTCGTGACATCGCAAAGCCGTTTCAACGCTCCCCAGCGAGCGCTCCCTAGTTGTTACACATTGCATAAAAACGCAACAACCTGTTGCGATGGGCGCTCAACCTCTTGCGGTCCGCCCGCCCAATGACTACAGTTTTAACGCAACTATTTTGAACGCAGTGAGCGCATGTTTATCGCCATTGACCCCGACCACGCCCGCGCCGCCTCATCGAAGGCGCGTCCGCGCGTGTCGGTCATCATGGTGGTGTACATGACCGGCCCCGCGCTGATGGAAAGCGTCCGACGCGTGCTGGCCGACCCCGCCGCGGACGAGTTCGTCATCGTCGACAACGGCTCGTCGCTGGCGGACGCGGCCTGGCTGCGCGAGCTGGCTCGGCGCGAGCCGCGCGTGCGGCTGCTGCAAGGCCTGGGCAATATCGGCTTCGCCCGCGCGGCCAACCTCGGCGCGACCAGCGCCAAGGGCGACGCCCTGGTCTTCCTCAATCCCGACGCCTTCCTGACCCCCGGGGCCATCGCGGCGCTGCTGGACGCCGCCCGCGACCGGCCCTCGCCATGCGTGATCGGCGCCCGGGTCTTCAACACCGACGGAACCGAACAGCGGGGCGCGCGGCGCGGCGAGATCACGCCCGTCACGACCCTGCTTAGCCTCTCGAAGCTCAGCGCCTTACTGCCCCCGCTGCGCCGCTTCGAGATCCACCGGGAGGGTGAGCCCCCGCCGCCTTACCCGGTGGACACCCCTACGATCTCCGGCGCATGCTTCCACATGTCGGCGGCGGACTTCCAGACGCTGGGCGGCTTCGACGAGGGCTATTTCCTGCACGTCGAGGACATCGACCTGTGCTGGCGGGCGCGACGCCAGGGCGGCAGCGTGCTGTTCCAGCCCAACGCCCACATCGTCCACGTCGGCTCCACCAGCCGCGAGAGCCCGCTCGTGATCGAATGGCACAAGGGCCGAGGGCTGGTGCGCTACTTCCTCAAGCGCGCGGACCGGAAACGGCGCAAGGCGCTGGCCCTGGCGCTGGCCCCGCTGATCCTGTTCACCGCCGTCGCTCGTCCGCTGCTGCGCCAACTGCGGCGCGGCCGGATGGGTCGCCCGGCCGAACGCCTGCGGCCCGCCTTGGCGGAAAGGTCGATCTCCGGCGCCCCTTTGGCGTAATTTGCATTGTACGGAACGATCTTGACGCTTGCGCCAAATTCGAACGGTCGTAAGACTTCCCCGTGGGTAAAGGGGAATATGTAGTGAGTCCGACGACCGACGCCGCCGCCTCCGTCGAAACCGAGGGCGCGGAGACCGAAGCCGCCACCAAGAACCTGGTGTTCGTCGCCGCCGAGCGTCTGTTCGCTTTGCACGGCTTCCAGAACGTCTCGGTGCGCGACATCACCGCCGCCGCCGGCGTCAACCTGGCCTCCGTGAACTATCACTTCGGCTCCAAGGACGCGTTGCTGTTCGAGATCTTCAAGCGGCGCACGGCCGAGCTCAACCGCGAGCGGGCCAAGATGCTGCACGAGGCCAACGACCGGAACGCCGGCGCGCCGCCCCTGCGCGAGATCCTGGCCGCCCTGCTGACCCCGCCCCTGCGCTGGCTGGCGCCCGAGCACGAGCGCCGCATCTCGTTGCAGTTCCTGATCCGCGCCCGCAGCGAGGGCACCGACGAGATCCGCCAGGTGCTGAAGACCGACGTCTCGCACCTGCGCCGCTTCTCCGACGCCCTGCTGCGCGCTCGCCCCGACCTGTCGCCGGAAGAAGTCTACTGGCGCCTGCACTTCACGCTGGGCATGCTGCACAACAACCGCTTCGCCGAGTTCGACCGGCTGAACGTACTGTCGGAAGGCCAGACCAGCGAAGCCGACGTGTCCGCGCTGCTGGAGCGGATGCTCAACTTCGCCGAGGCCGGCTTCCGCGCCTAGAGTTCCGCGGAACCCAAGTCCCGGTCGTGCTTTGGGTTCGACATGGGACGGCTGCGCATCCTGCACGAGACGCGATACTACTACGAACGGCCGGTGACGTTTGGCCCCCAGCGGCTGATGATCCGGCCACGCGACAGCCACGCCCTGCGCATCGTCGAGGCTTCGCTGCGCCTGTTTCCGCCGGGCGACACCCGCTGGAGCTATGACGCCAACGGCAACTGCATCTGCACCTTCCAGCCGAACGGCCGGGCGGACGCGATGCGGGTGGCCAGCGAGCTGATCATCGACCGCTACCCCGCCCCGCTGGTCCCGCAGCGGATCGAAAACCCCGACACTCTGACGCCGATCGTCTATTCCCGCGAGGATCGCGCCACGCTGGAGCCGTTCATCGCCCCGGTCACCGACGACCCGGACGCCGTGCTGCTGCGCTGGCTGCGCGGATTGGCCAGCCATCGCGACGAACCGGCCCTGGCCTTCCTGCTGCGGGTCAACGACCTGATCCACCAGCAGTTCGAGTACCAAAGCCGCGAGGAGGAAGGCGTCCAGACGCCGGTCGAGACGCTCCAGAAGCGTAGCGGCGCCTGCCGCGACCTGGCCTGGCTGATGGTCGAGGGCCTGCGCCGTCTCGGCTACGCCGCCCTGTTCGCCACCGGATACATCCACTCGCCCAACGCCCAGATCCGCGGTGCGGGCGCGACCCACGCCTGGTGCGAGGTCTTCCTGCCCGATCTGGGCTGGCTGGAGTTCGACCCGACCAACGGCCTGGCCGAGTCGCCGGACCTGATCCGCGTGGCGGCGACGCGGACCCCGGCCCAGGCCTTGCCCGTCTCGGGCGCGATCATCGGCGATCCGGGCAAGTCGCGCCTTCACGTCTCCGTGGATGTGCGTTTGGTGGACGAAATCGGCCGCGCGGCGTGATAATAGTTAATGGCATACGGGAAATAAGGTCATGACCAGCGGCTTCCAGAACCAGAACCCGATGACCAATGTCTGCTTCCCCAAGGCCGAACCCAAGCCTCAGCACGGCCAGAAGCCGGACCAGGCCTGCGTGAAGCTGAAGGAAAAGCGCACCTTCGAGCCCCGGCCGGGCCACTGACACTTCCGGGTGTCTAGACCCCCGCCTCGCACGGGCGTAACACGCCCCCGTGCCCGATCCCTCCACACAGCCTGACGCGTCAGAATCCGCGACGTCTCCGCTGTCGACCCGGCTGGTCTCGATCGCCGTCGCCAGCGCGCTGTTGATGGAGTTCATCGACTCCACCGCGCTGTCCACCGCCCTCCCCACCCTGGCCCGCGCCTTTTCGGTGGACCCGATCCACCTGAAGCTGGCGCTCACCTCCTACATTCTCGCCCTGGCCGTGTTCACGCCCGCCAGCGGCTGGGCGGCCGAGCGTTTCGGCGCCCGGCGGGTGTTCCTGTCGGCCATGGCGGTGTTCCTGCTGGGCTCGGCGCTGTGCGGCCTGTCGCGCAACCTGGAAGCCCTGGTCGCCTCGCGCATCATCCAAGGCCTGGGCGGGGCGATGATGACGCCGGTGGCGCGGCTGATCGTGGTCGGCGCCACGCCCAAGGCGCGCCTGCTGTCGGCCATGGGCTGGTTCACCATGCCCGCCCTGGTCGGCCCCCTGATCGGTCCGCCGATCGCCGGCCTCGTGCTGAGCGTCGCCGACTGGCCCTGGATCTTCTACATCAACCTGCCGATCGGCCTGCTCGGCGCGATCGCGGTCATGCGGTTCGTGCCGGCCAGCAAACCCCAGCGCGACCTTGGCCGGTTCGACACCCTCGGCTTCGCGCTCTCCGCCGCGGCGATCAGCGGCCTGGTCGTGGTGGCCGAGACCTCGGGCGTCGGCCTGCTGCCCGCCTGGGTCCAGATCGCCCTGCTGGCGGTCTCGATCGCCTGCGGCCTGCTCTATCTGAAGATCTGCCACCGGACCGGGCGTCCGATCCTGGACCTCTCGCTGCTACGCTATCCGACCTATCGCGCCAGCCTGCTGGGCGGGACGCTGGTGCGGCTGGGCATCGGCGCCAGTCCGTTCCTGATGCCGCTGTTGCTTCAGGTGGCCCTGGGCTGGAGCCCGCTGAAGGCCAGCTTCGTCACCCTGGCGACGGGCGTCGGAGTCCTGACGGCGCGTCCGTTCGCGGCGGCCGGTCTGCGCCGGTTCGGCTTCCGCACCTCGCTAGCCGTGTTCGTTACGCTCACGGGGCTGTTCACGGCCGCGCCCGGCTTCTTCACGCCGACGACGCCGATGGCCGTGATGATGGCGGCGCTGCTGCTCGGCGGGTTTTGCCGCTCGAACCAGTTCATCGCCGCAAACACCATCGCCTATGCCGACGTGCCCGACACCAAGACGGCCGCCGCCTCGACCCTGTCGGCCGTGACCCAGCAGGTCGGCCTGGCCCTGGGGGTCAGCTTCGGCGGCGTGATGCTGCATGTGGCGCGCGGCGCGGGCGGCGCGTTGACGCCGGATCGCTTTGTCCTGCCGTTCATGGCGATCGGCCTGGTGACCCTGCTGGCCCTGCCCATCTATCTGGCGCTGGACAAGGACGCGGGCGCGGCGATCAGCGGGCGGGCGAAGTCGGCCTAAGCCTTCCGCCGCCGTCCGCCGCGCGAATGGCCCGTCGTCATCGGATCGGGTTTCTGTGGCGGGACCCAGCCCTCGGGCCTGCGCGGAACAGGCTGGTCGGTGCCCAGACCCATGCGCCCGGGAACCTGGCGCTTGAAATAGGACGCCTGGGGCGGATCCTCGACGTCGCGCACCAGCGCGCTGTGCTGGATGGACAGGATTTCGTCGCGCAGCTTGGCCGCCGTCTCGAAATCCTGAGCGGCGACGGCTTCTTCCAGCTGCGTCTTCAGATCATCGAGATGGGACATGGCGTTCTCCGGGGACAGGCCTGCCCCGAAGAACGCGCGAAGTCACGTTTAGGCGCGGGCGGCGGCGATGCGAGCGCGGGCGATCTCGTCGGCCACCACATTGGCCGGACGCTTCTCGGCGATCGACTGGTCGATCACCTCGGCCAGGGTCAGGGCCAAGCGGTCCAGCTTGGCGGCGACCCAGGCGCCGTCGAACGCCGCGCCGGCTTCCAGGCCGCGGATCTCGGCGGCCACGTTGATGATGCCGCCGCCGTTGATCACATAGTCGGGAGCGTAGAGCAGGCCGCGCTCGAACACGGCCTGGCCGATCGTGGCGTCGGCCAGCTGGTTGTTGGCGGCGCCGGCGATGATCTTGGCCTTCAGGCGCGGCAAGGTCGCGGCCGAGATGGCGCCGCCCAGGGCGCACGGGGCGAAGACGTCGGCCTCGACATCGAAGATCGCGTCGGTCGGCACGATTTGCGCGCCGGTCTTGGCGGCGACCGCCTCAAGCGCGGGCTGGTTGACGTCGGCGATGGTCAGGCGCGCGCCGGCCGCGTGCAGCTTCTCGGCCAGATAGCCGCCGACATGGCCCACGCCCTGGATGGCGACATGGACGCCGTTGAGGTCGCGGTTCAGGGCGCGCTCGACGCACAGGCGAACGCCGCGGAACACGCCCTCGGCGGTGACCGGCGATGGGTCGCCCGAGGCGGCCGCGTGGCCTTCCAGGCCGGCGACAAAGCGGGTGGTCTTGCGGGTGCTTTCCAGGTCGGCCGGCGAGACGCCGACGTCCTCGGCGGTCCAGTACTGGCCGTTCAAGCTGTCGACGGCGCGACCGAAGGCCTCGAACAGCGCCGGCGTCTTCTGGCTGCGGCTGTCGCCGATGATCACGGCCTTGCCGCCGCCCAGGTCCAGCTCGGCCATGGCGTTCTTGTAGGACATGCCGCGCGACAGGCGCAGGGCGTCGGTAATCGCCGCCTCGCTGCTGGAATAGTCCCACATGCGGCAGCCGCCGGCGGCCGGGCCGCGGGCGGTGGAATGGATCGCGATGATCGACTTCAGACCGGTTTTTTCGTCGAAGAAAGCGTGGACGCCTTCGTGTCCCTCGAAATCGGGGGAATCGAACAAGGTCATGCCGTCGGTCTCACGTCAGCCAGAATGAATGTGGCGCGGGGTTTACGCCCCCTCGCCGCGCCGAACAACCCTCAAGACCGGCGGTGCGACATCTTCGGCTTGGCGGGCTTGGGCGGGTCCAAGGCGTTCATGGCCTCGACCGAAGCCGGGATGGCCGGCGCGCCCGACGGCGGCCAGACGGCCGAGCCGCGCAGGAAGGCCTCGGCGTCGGCCCAGACCCGCTCGGCCTGACGGTCGACCAGCAGCAGGTGATAGCCATTGGCGTAGTAGGCGGTTCGGGCCTCGACCGGCAGGCGGCGGACCGCCTCGACCGTCGGCTCGCGCGGAATGATCTGGTCGCGCGCGCCGTAGAACCAGGCGACTGGGACGCGGATCCGGTCGGTCGAGCGCCAGCCCCGCTCCATCAGCCCCACCAGGCCGTAGATCGCGTCCGACCGAGCGCCCCAGATCATCAGCGGATCGCGGCCCATGCGACGCAGCTCGTCGATGTTGTCGCTGGCCATGATGTTGCGGGCCAGCCAGTCCGGCGGCTTGATCACCCACTCGCCCATCAGATGGGCCGTGGCCCACAGGCTGACGCGGTTGGGCAGCGGCTGGTTCGACCAGCCCCAGACCGCCGGCGCGAACAGCATCAGCTTGTCCACCGGCGGCGGGTCGTTCGAGGCCATGGCGCAGATGGCGAGGCCGCCGCCCATGCTGATCCCGGCCAGGGCGATCCTGGCGGCGGGATG
>JAYRLX010000128.1:0-9615 GCA_041905125.1 Caulobacter sp.
TCGATTCGATTCCGGATACGCGGATCACACAGCGCCGCGAACGCTCGTGAAGTTCCTCCCCCGTGACACGGGAGAGGTGTAGCGGAGCGACGGAGAGGGCGAACTGGACGTCGGCCGAGCTGGCGAAGTCAGCCTTAGATCCATTGCGGACTCGCAGTCGCTGGCCAAAGATCAGCCGATCGGATCTCTCTCGACCGAGGAGGCTCACTTGGTGAAAGTGCACGGGCTTACGCCCTATTTCGAGGTGTTCGATATGAACGCTTCGCTCGCCTTCTACCGCGACCAACTTGGCTTTGAGGTGCTCTTCGCCAGTCCGGAGGTCCAGACTGCGGAAGGTCGCTTCTCGCACTTCGTTCGCCTGGTCCGTGGCGGGGCCGAGCTGATGCTGAACACCGCGTACGATTCAAACGAACGGCCTGCACGACGAAGCGAGCCGCGTTGGGAGGGCTGTCGGCACACAGCCCTTTATATCGACTGCGAGGATGTCGTCGGCCTACATGCCGAGATCGCTGCGAGAGGCCTCAACGCCCAAACTCCCGCGACCACCGGTTATGGCTTCTTGGCCTTCTCGGTCTCCGATCCGGACGGATTTGGCGTGATCTTCCAACAGCCCCCTTCATCGGTCTTGGCGTAGATCGACCGTCGCCTTCCCCGGGGTCAGACCTCGCCCCAAGATTGCCTTCGCCGCCCCCTGCCGCTAGCCCTTCCGACAGACCAGCGCGACTCCGGAGGAACACCGCCCATGCCGCCTTTCGACCGCCGCGTTCTCCTCTCCGGCGGCCTGGCGGCCGGCGCCGCCCTGGCCACGCCCGCGAGCGCCGCGACCGACGCTCCGCTCCTGTTCCACCAGGTGTTCTTCTGGCTGAAGACCCCCGGCGCCAAGGCCGATCGCGACCAGCTGATCGCGGGGCTCAAGGCGCTGAAGGCGATCGACCTCATTCAGCAGTTGCACATCGGCGTCCCGGCCTCGACCGAGAAGCGCGACGTGGTCGACAACAGCTACGACGTCTCCGAGCTGATGGTCTTCAAGAGCGTCGAGGACCAGAAGCGCTATCAGGACCACCCGCTGCACCAGAAGTTCGTCGCCGACTGCGGCCACCTCTGGAGCAAGGTCGTGGTCTACGACAGCATGGCGGTCTGAGGCCGCCCCTACCGCGTGCCGAACGTGCGGTCGCCCGCATCGCCCAGGCCCGGCACGATGTAGCCGTGCTCGTTCAGTTTTTCGTCGATCGCCGCCGTCCAGATCGGCACGTCGGGATGGGCCTCGCGCAGGGCGTCGACGCCGGCTTGCGCCGCCAGCAAGCAGACGAAGCGCAGGTTGGTCACGCCGTAGTGCTTCAGGCGCGAGATGGCGGCGATGGCCGAGTGGCCGGTGGCGAGCATCGGATCGACCACGATCACGAGGCGGCCGGAGATGTCCTCCGGCGCCTTGAAGTAGTACTCAATGGCTTCCAGCGTCTCATGGTCGCGATAGAGGCCGATGTGGGCCACGCGGGCCGACGGGACCAGATCCAGCATCCCTTCGCACATGCCCAGGCCCGCCCGTAGGATCGGGGCGAAGACCAGCTTCTTGCCGGCGATCTCATAGGCCGTGGTCGGAGCGACGGGGGTCTCGATCTGGACCTTGTCCATCGGCAGGTCGCGGGTGACCTCGTAGCAGAGCAGCGTCGCCGTCTCGCGCATCAGGGCGCGGAAGGTCTTGGTCGAGGTCGACTTGTCGCGCATCCGGGTCAGCTTGTGCTGGACGAGCGGATGATTGACGACGGTGACCTGGGACATGGCGCGGCTCGGCTAGGAACGGGAACGTCCCGTTCCTAGCACGTGGCTCCGAACTCAAGCCAGTTGATCGCCGATCGGCAGGCTGCGGATGCGCTTGCCGGTGGCGGCGTAGAGGGCGTTGCACAGCGCCGCCGGGGTCGGCGGATAGGCCGGCTCGCCCAAGCCCGTCGGGTTGTTGTCCGACAGCTTGAAGCGCACCTCGACCGGCGGGGCGTCGCCCATGCGCAGCAGCGGGAAGTCGCCAAAGTTGCTGTTCACCGCCGCGCCGTTCTCGAAGGTCATGCCCTGGTAGAGGGCGCTGCCGATGGCGTCGAGGACGGAGCCCTGGACCTGCTGCTCTGCGCCCGCCGGATTGACGACCTGGCGGCCGCAGTCGACGGCGGCCCAGGCCTTCTCGACCTTGATCGCCCCGTCCTTGACGCTGGCCTGGATGACCACCGCCACATAGCCGAGGTGGCTGAAGTGGCAGGCCACGCCCAGGCCCGTCCCCTTCGGGACCTTGCGGCCCCATCCGGACATCTCGGCCACGAGGTCGAGGACGCCGCGCATGCGGCCGGTGTCGAAGCTGTCGCTCTTGCCTGGCTCTCCCAGCAGGCGCGGCGCGCCCAGCAGCTCGCGGCGGAAGGCGACCGGGTCCTTGCCCGCCGCTTGGGCCAGCTCGTCAGTGAAGCTCTGGATCACGAAGCCGAAGGCGTTGTTGCCCGGCGCGCGCAGATAGCCGGTCGGGAAGCCCAGCGGCATGACCGAGATGTCGTGGCGATAGTTGGCCACCGCCCGGCACGGGAACTGGGTCGAGTTCATGCCCGACGAGGTGTTGAAGGTCTCGCCCTCGCCGAAGGTGACGAAATGGTCCTTCCACGCGACCACCGCGCCCTTGGCGTCGAGGCCGGCGGTCAGGTTGTGCCAGCCGGCGGGCCGGTAGAAGTCGTGCTGGATATCCTCCTCGCGGGTCCAGACCAGCTTGACCGGCGCGGCGACCTTCGAGGCGATCACAGCGGCCTCGACCATGTAGTCGTTCATCAGCCGGCGGCCGAAGCCGCCGCCGCAGCGGATCAGGTGGATGGTGATCGCCGAGGGATCGACGTTCAGCGCCTTGGCGACCAGGGCGCGGCCGGCCTCGGGGTTCTGGGTCGGGGCCCAGATCTCGACCTTGCCGTCCTTGACCTGGGCGGTGCAGTTCTGCGGCTCCATCGGCGCGTGGGCCAGGAACGGATAGCTGTAGGCGGCGCTGAGCGTCTTGGCCGCGCCCTTCAGCGCCGCGTCGACGTCGCCGTCGTTATAGGCGGTGCGGTGCGGCGGGGCCTTGGCCAGCTCGGCGGCCTGGGCGGCGAAGCCGGCGCTGCTCTGGGCGGCCGTCGGATGATCGGCCCACTTGATGTCCAGCGCCTCGCGGCCCTTGCGCGCGGCCCACCAGCTGTCGGCCACGACAGCGACGCCGGGAACGATGCTCTGCAGATTGGTCCCGCCCTCGACGACGAAGGCGTCGCGCACGCCCTTGACCGCCTTGGCCGGCGCCAGGTCGACGCTGGCGACCTTGGCGCCGTAGGTCGGGGCCTTGGCGAAGGTGGCGTACAGCATGCCCGGCAGGCGCATGTCGATGCCGAAGGTCGGCGCGCCCGTGGTGATGGCGTCGAGGTTCTGGCTCTTGTGGCTCTTGCCGATGATCCGGAAGGCCTTGGGGTCCTTCAGGGTCAGGCTCTTGGGGTCGGGCGGCGTCAGCTTGGCGGCGTCGGCGGCGAGGTCGCCGTACGAGGCCCGGCGCTTGCTGGCGGCGTGGACCACGACGCCCGGCTCGGTCGAGAGGCTGCCCTCCGGGACGCTCCAGCGCGCGGCGGCGGCTTGGATCAGCAGCGCCCGGACGCTGGCCCCGACGCGGCGCAGGCCATCATATTCCAGGGTCGTGGCCATGCTGCCGCCGGCCACCTGGCGGCCGTAGATCTTGCTGTCGGCGATGGCCTGCTCGACCATCACGGCCGACCAGTCGACGTCCAGCTCCTCGGCGATCAGCATCGGCAACGAGGTCTTGATCCCCTGCCCCACCTCCGGGACCTTCGAGGCGATGGTGACCTTGCCGTCCGGCGCGATGCGGACGTAGGCGTTCACTTGCGTATCGCCGGCCGCCTGGCCCTCGGCGGTCATGGTGAAGCTCAGCAGCAGGCCGCCGCCGAAGGCCGCACCGCTCTGCAGGATGAAGCGCCGGGTGGGGTCGCGCAGGATCTCGCCGTCCATCACGCCTTCTCCTGGCCGGCGGCGACCTTGACCGCCTTCTTGATGCGGTTGTAGGTCGCGCAGCGGCACAGGTTGCCGTTCATCGCCGCGTCGATGTCCTCCTCGGTGGGCTTGGGCTTGCTGGCCAGCAGCGCCGAGGCCGACATGATCTGGCCCGCCTGGCAGTAGCCGCACTGGGGCACGTCGATCGCCTTCCAGGCCTCTTGCACCTTGGCGCCGACGGGCGTCTTGCCGATTCCCTCGATGGTCGTGACCTTCTTGGCCCCGATCTCGCTGATCGGGGTCACGCAGGAGCGGATGGCCTCGCCGTCCAGATGCACCGTGCAGGCGCCGCACAGCGCCGCGCCGCAGCCGAACTTGGCGCCGACCAGACCCAGCGTGTCGCGCAGCACCCACAGCAGCGGCGTATCGCCGTCCACGTCGGCTGTCCTGGTTTCACCATTGACGGTCAGCGTGAACGCCATGCCGAGACTCCCGTTCTTCGAACCGGGATGCAATCTGCCTCAAGCTCGCCGTTTGCGCGAGAACTGTCACATAAGTTTCACAGATAGGATTTGACGGCCAAATCCTTCCGTGGTTCCGGTGCGCCGCGCGGCGATCCGACCACGGACGAACGCGATCTCGCAAGGAAAGACCGACACCATGCTGGGCTTGTTCAAGGCCGTCATGCCGAAGGAAGACGCGTTCTTCGACCTGTTCTCCGCTCACGCCCGCACGCTGATCGACGGCGCCGAGGCGCTGCGCGACATGACCGAGGGCGGCGACGCCGTCGAGGAAGCCAGCGCCCGGGTCTACCGGCACGAGGAAGAGGCCGACGACATCACCCGCCAGGTGATGCTGGCCGTCCGCCGCAGCTTCATCACCCCGTTCGACCGCAGCGACATCCAGGACCTGACCACCTCGCTGGACGACGCCATCGACCAGATGCGCAAGACGGCCAAGGTCGTCAGCCTGTTCGAGGTCAAGAGCTTCGAGCCGCAGATGCGCCAGATGGCCGGCGTCATCGTCGAGGCCGCCAAGCTGACGGCCGAAGCCGTCGCCCTGCTGCCGAAGATGCGCCAGAACGCTCACAAGCTGGGCGAGATCTCGGTCCGCATCCGCGAGATCGAGGAGCAGTCCGACCAGATGTACGACCAGGGCCGCAAGGACCTGTTCCTGGCCAGCCGGAACGGGGACGCCATGGCTTTCATCGTCGGCATCGACATCTACAGCCACCTCGAGAAGGTCATGGACCGCTTCGAGGACGTCGCCAACCGCATCAGCGGCATCGTCGTCGAGCAGGTCTAGAGCCCCGTGGACCCGACGCTCCTGATCCTGGGCTTCCTGGTCGTCGTCGCCCTGGCGTTCGACTTTCTCAACGGCCTGCACGACGCCGCCAACTCGATCGCCACCATCGTCTCGACGCGCGTGCTGTCGGCGAAGTGGGCGGTGCTGTGGGCGGCCTTCTTCAACTTCATCGCCTTCATGTTCTTCGGCACCGGCGTGGCCAAGATGGTCGGCTCGGGGATCATCGATCCGCACATCGTCAGCGACCGGCTGATCTTCGGCGCGCTCGGCGGGGCGATCAGCTGGAGCCTGCTGACCTGGTGGGCGGGCATTCCCTCGTCCAGCTCGCACGCCCTGATCGGCGGCCTGGTCGGCGCGGCCATCGCCAAGGTCGGCGGCATCGGCGCCATCCAGTGGGCGGGCCTCTCCAAGACCGCCGCGGCGATCGTGGTCTCCCCCACCCTGGGCTTCTTCCTCGCCCTGCTGCTGGTGCTGGTCGTCTCGTGGACTTTCCTGAAGAGCTCGCCGTTCTTCGCCGACCGCGTGTTCCGCAAGCTGCAGTTCGTCTCGGCCGCCGCCTACAGCCTGGGCCACGGCGGCAATGACGCCCAGAAGACCATGGGCATCATCGCCGCCCTGCTGTTCGCCCACGACGCCACGCACCAGGCGGGACACATCCCGCTATGGGTGATCCTGTCGTGCCAGACGGCCATGGCGCTGGGCACCCTGTTCGGCGGCTGGCGCATCGTCCACACCATGGGCAGCAAGATCACCCGCCTCACCCCGATGCAGGGCTTCTGCGCCGAGACGGGCGGGGCCATCACCCTGTTCTTCTTTACCCATCTTGGGATTCCGGTCTCGACGACTCACACGATCACGGGCGCTATTGTCGGCGTCGGCGCCTCGCGCCGGGTCTCGGCGGTGCGCTGGGGCGTGGCCAAGGACATCGTCATCGCCTGGATCGTCACCTTGCCGGCGGCGGCCCTCACGGCGGCTGGGTTCTACTATCTCGGGTTCTGGATGAAGTGACCGCCTCGCGAGGCAAGCAGGAAGGACGCAAGTCCAGTGGCGGCAAGCGCCGTCAGGTCGCCGCCCTGCCCTGGCGGGGCGAAGGGGGGGCCATGCGCATCCTGCTGGTCTCCTCGCGCGAGACCCGCCGCTGGGTGATCCCCAAGGGCTGGCCGATGAAGGGCAAGTCGGACTTCGCCGCCGCCGCCCAGGAGGCCTACGAGGAGGCTGGGCTCGACGGCGTGATCGCCGACAAGCCGATCGGCGAATACGAGTACCTCAAGCGCCTGAAGAGCGGCGCGGCCAAGCTGGTCAAGGTCGATGTCTATCCGCTGCAGGTCACCGGCGAGCACGCGACCTGGCCGGAGAAGGGCCAGCGCACCCTGGAATGGATGTCCCCGGTCGAGGCCGCCCTCGCCGTCCAGGAGCCCGACCTGCGCGACCTGATCGCCCGCTTCGCCGGGGTCGAGCTGCCGGTCGAAGAGCGCCCCGCTCCTCACCCCGCCCCGACGCCCGTGCGGGTCGCATTCCAGCGCCTGCGCCGCCGGGTGACGGCGCTCTGGGGGCGGTACGGGCGGTAGGGGCAGCTTCGCTCCAAACCCCTCCGAAAACTCGCCTTCCTCGCCCTTGTGGCGAGGACCCATCGCGCCGCCAGGCTCAGCGCGGACGACGCGCGCCGTAAGCGTAGGCGCGCTCCCCCCGAAGACAGCAGGCGCTGAACCATGGGCCCTAGGCACAAGGCCTAGGGAGGCGAATGAATTTGCGACAACCTGTGGACAAGGGCTCGCGCGGCGCATAATGTTCCCATTACGTTCTCGCGCGGCGGTGTCCCATGCAGCTGTCTTTAAGCCTCGCCCGATCGCCGCTGGAAAGCGTGCGCGACGCCTTGCTGTGCGAGTTCGGACCGCAGCGGCCGGTCGCGCGGATGGACCCGATCTCGCAGCTGGTGAAGTCCTCGATCAGCGGCCGCACCCTGGACGCCGTGTCGTGGGCCGCCTTTCTTCGCCTGCGAGCCGAGTTCCGGAACTGGGACGACCTGGCCGACGCGCCGGTCGCCGCCGTGGCGCGGATCATCGACGACGTCACCTTCCCCGCCGACAAGGCCCGCCACCTGACCACCGCCCTGAAGATGATCCGCGACAAGGTCGGCTGGCTGTCGCTGAACCACCTGAAGACCCTCACGGTCGACCAGGCGCGCTGGGAGCTGCAGGCCCTGCCGGGCGTCGGGGTCAAGGTCGCCGCCTGCGTGCTGAACTTCAGCGACCTCGCCATGCGGGCCCTGGTGGTCGACAGCCACGTCGATCGCGTCGCCAAGCGCATCGGCCTGGTCGGCGCCGGCGATGCGACCCACACCTACCATACCCTGATGGGCCTGGCGCCGGACGCCTGGACCGCCGACGATCTGTTCGAACTGCACTGGCTGATGAAGCGGGGCCTGGGGCAGATGCTTTGCCCGCACGAGGGACCCAAGTGCGGCGCCTGCCCGCTGAGGGCGACGTGCGCCAAGGTCGGGGTGGGCCACAGCGCCGATGTGCTGGCCTGGCGGCCCCGCGCCTGAGCCTATCGCGCCTGAACCTGTCACACGCTCGTGCGCTGATGGGACATGACCATTCGCATCGGCACGGCTGGCTGGAGCCTTTATCGCGCGGGCGAAGCCTTTCCCGCCGAGGGGACCGTGCTTGAGCGCTATGCGGCCCGGTTCAATGCGGTCGAGATCAACACGTCCTTTTATCGGCCGCACCAGCGCAAGACCTACGAGCGCTGGGCGGTCTCGACGCCGGAGGACTTCCGGTTCGCGGTGAAGGTCCCGCAGGCGATCACCCACGAGCGGCGGCTGGTCGGCGTCGATGATCTGCTGGCGCGCTTCCTGGATGAGACCGACGGCCTGGGCGCCAAGCGCGGCCCGCTGCTGATCCAGCTGCCGCCGAGCCTGGCGTTCGAGACGGAGCGGGTCGGCGGGTTTCTGGAGACATGGCGGGCGCGCACGGACGCTCCGACCGTGCTGGAGCCCCGCCACGCCAGCTGGTTCGAGGCTGAGGCGGACGAGCTGCTGGTCGCGCGCCGCGTCGCCCGCGTGGCCGCCGATCCGGCGATCGTCCCGATCGCGGCGGAGCCCGGCGGCTGGAAGGGTCTGAGCTACCACCGCCTGCACGGCTCGCCGGTGATGTACGCCAGCGCCTATGAGCCGGAGGCGTTGGATAGGCTGGCGTCGCGACTGAGCGGTGAAGCCGAGCCCTGGTGCGTCTTCGACAACACCCGCTTCGGCGCGGCGACCTGGGATGCGCTAGCGCTGCGGGAATCCCTCTCTCTTAGAGAGAGGGATTCATTAGCCCGCCAGCTCGGTGAACGTCTTGGTTCCGATGGCGTACCGCCGCCAGTCCTTGAAGTCGAAGTGCCACCACTCCTCGGGATAGACCTCGAAGCCCTGGGCGGTCATGGCGTCGCGCAGCACCGCCCGCAGCGCTCGCTGCTTCGTCGTACCGCCCACGAAGTCGGCATAGGCGCGGCCAGAGAACTCGTCATAGCGGCTGGGCATCTCCACGACCCGGCCCGTCTTAAGATCGTACAGCGTCAGGTCCACCGCGCAGCCGCGATTATGCCGCGAGCCCTTGGCCGGATCGGCGACGAACATGTGGGCGTCGGGCGGCGTGGCCTCCCAGAACATCCAGCTGACGAACCACGGCCGGTAGGCGTCGTGGATCAGCAGGCCGTAGCCCTGGGCGGCCAGGGCGTCCTGCGCCCGCTTCAGCGCCTGGGCGGCGGGTCGCTGCAAATAGGCCGCCGCCCGCTCGTAGAGCGGGATGCCCATGAAGTTGTTCGAGCCCGCATAGCGGATGTCGAGCTTGATCCGCGGATCGACAGTCGTCAGGTCGACGAGGTCGGCCGGCAGGAAGTCGCCCGTCTCGACTGGCGGCGTCGCGGCCAGGGCCTGGCGGCGCAGCGCCTCGGGATCGGCCCGCACGCCGGCGCGGATCGCCGCTTCCGTCTCGGCGCCGAAGTCGTGGAAGGGCAGGCGCGCTCCATTCAGCCGCACCGCGCGCGGCTCCAGAACCATTTCGCCGCCGCCGGCGATCGCGTAGCGGCCCGCGCCCGTCTTCGTCAGCCGCGCCGAGGCGTGGCCGGCGCCGCCGATGTGCAGGACGCCGTCCTTCTCGAACACCGTCAGCGGCGCGGCCTTGTCGCCATACTGGCCGATCGCCGCCCATTCGGCGCGGGTCTGGGCCGATGCAGCGGCCGCGACGAAGGCGGCGGCGCCGAGCGCCAGGAAGGATCGCCGTGCAAGACCGTTCATGCCCAAGACCCTCTCGCCAGATCCACCGTGTCATCCCGGCC
>JAYRLX010000129.1:0-9613 GCA_041905125.1 Caulobacter sp.
CGCACCGAACATCTCCCGCGCGTCGTTGGTCTTGAACGTCCGCCTTGCGGACAACAACAAGGAGACCTTCGATGAACCGACACGCCCTCATCATCGGCCTGTCCGCCGCATCGCTCGCCGCCGCCACGGCGGTGGGCGGTTGCTCTCGCCGAGACCAAAACCAGACCCCGACGACGGCCACCGACCCAGCCGCGAGCAGCTCGGCGACGAACGGCTCATCGGCCGCAACGACAGGCCAGACCCCGACAGCGCCTGACATGACGACGCCCGGAAACGTCGACAGCGGGACCGGCGCGAGCGGAACGGGAACAACGGGTTCTACGACCGGGACCCCAGGGACAACCGGCTCGAACAGCACGCAGGATCGTTCGACAGGCACGACGCCGGGTGCGTCGACCTCAGGCTCGTCATCGACGGGGACCAGCGGCGGTCCGCCGCGCTAATCCGTCGTCAGTACGGGAAGTCGCCAGGCGACTTTCCCGCCCTGGCGATCAGCCGCGCCCAACCTTGGTCAGCAGTTGCTGGGCGACGCCGCCGGGGACGAACTTGGAGATATCGCCGCCCAAGGTGGCGATCTCCTTGACCAGCCGCGATGCGATCGCCTGGTGACGCGGATCGGCCATCAGGAAGACGGTCTCGATTTCGCGGTCCAGTTGCTGGTTCATCGCCGTCATCTGGAACTCGTATTCGAAGTCGGCGACGGCGCGCAGGCCGCGCACGATCATCTGGGCGTTCACATCCCGGGCGAAGTGCATCAGCAGGCTCTCGAACGGCCGGACCTCGATCTCGGCGATCTTGGTCAGGTGCGCCGTCTCGCGCTCGAGAATAGCGACCCGCTCCTCAAGCGAGAACAACGGCCCTTTTCCGATGTTCACCGCTACGCCGATGACCAGCTTGTCGACCAGCTTCACGGCCCGCCCGATGATATCGAGGTGACCATTGGTGACCGGATCGAAAGTTCCGGGATAAAGCCCGACCCGCATGCAACCCCCTACGCTAACGGGTACAAGGGTTACAGGGTCTCGTCCGCCCCGCTGTCCTCGCCCTGGTTATCGTCGCCGCCGGAATCGGCGAGACGTTCCACGCTGACGACGTGCTCGTCCTGCGCGGTGCGGAAGATGGTTACGCCCTGAGTATTCCGCGCTGCAACACGAATTTGCGAAACAGGCACGCGGATCAGCTGTCCGGCGTCGGTGACGAGCAGGATCTGGTCGCTCTCATCGACCGGGAAGGAGCCCACCAGACGGCCGCCGCGCTTGCTCAGATCCTGGGCCGCCAGACCCTGGCCGCCCCGACCGGTGCGGCGGAAATCATAGGCGCTGGTGCGCTTGCCGAAGCCTTCCGACGACACCGTCAGCAGGATTTCCTCCGCAGCGCCTAGCTCAATGATGCGTTCCTGCGACAACTCAGCGGTTTCGCCGTCCTCTTCGCTATCGTCAGAGACCGCCGCGATGTCATCCCCATCGTCGCCCTGAGCACGAAGCATGGCGCGCTGGTACTTGAGATAAGCCGCGCGTTCGGCAGGCGTCGCATCGACGCTGCGCAGCACGGCCATCGAGATGACCTCGTCGCCCTCGGCCAGGCGCACCCCGCGCACGCCGGTGGAGTCGCGGCTGGCGAACACGCGAACCTCGTCGACCGAGAAGCGGATGCAGCGGCCGGCCGCCGTGGTCAGCAGCACGTCCTGATCGGCGTTGCAAACCGCCACGCCGACAATACCGTCGCCCTCGTCCAGCTTCATGGCGATCTTGCCGTTGCGGCGAACGTCCACGAAGTCGCTGAGCTTGTTGCGGCGGACGCTGCCCGAGCGGGTGGCGAACATCACGTCCAGGCCGCTCCAGGTCGCCTCGTCCTCTGGCAGCGCCAAGATCGAGGTGATGGTCTCGCCGGACTCGATCGGCAGCAGGTTGACGAACGCCTTGCCGCGCGAATTGGCGACGCCCAACGGCAGGCGCCACACCTTCATCTTGTAGACCTTGCCGCCAGACGTGAAGAACAGCAGCGGCGCGTGGGTCGAGGCCGAGAACACGCGGGTGACGGCGTCCTCGTTCTTGGTCGCCATGCCCGACTTGCCCTTCCCGCCCCGGTGCTGGGTGCGGTAATTGGCCAGCGGCGTGCGCTTGACGTAGCCGCCCATGGTGACGGTGATGACCATGTCCTCGCGGACGATAAGGTCCTCGTCTTCCACGTCGGCGTCGCCGTCGACGATCTGGCTGCGGCGCGGCACGGCGAATTTCTCGCGAACCTCGACCAGCTCTTCGCGAACCACCGCCATGATGTTGGCGCGGTCGGACAGCAGTTCCAGATAGCCGCGAATGGCGTCGGCCAGGGCCTCGGCCTCGTTGCCGATTTCCTCGCGGCCTAGGCCGGTCAGGCGCGACAGGGTCAGGGCCAGGATGGCGCGGGCCTGCTCGTCGGTCAGGCGGATCAGGCCGCCGTCTTCCTGGATCGTGCGCGGGTCGGCGATCAGCTCGACCAGCGGCAGCATGTCGCCGGCCGGCCAGGACTTGGCGACCAGGCGCTCGCGGGCCTCGGTCGGGTCCTTGGACGAGCGGATGATGTGGATGAATTCGTCGATATTGGCGACGGCGATGGTCAGGCCGACCAGCACGTGGCCGCGATCGCGCGCCTTGCCCAGCTCGAACTTGGTGCGGCGGACGACGACTTCCTCGCGGAACTCGACGAACAGCTGCAGCAGCTGGTGCAGGCCCATCTGCTCGGGACGACCGCGGTTCAGGGCCAGCATGTTGACGCCGAACGAGGTTTGCAGCGCCGTGAAGCGGTACAGCTGGTTCAGGATCACTTCGCCCGAGGCGTCGCGCTTCAGCTCCACCACGATGCGCATGCCGTCGCGGTTGGACTCGTCGCGGATGTCGGCGACGCCCTCGATCCGCTTCTCGCGCACCAGCTCGGCGATGTGCTCGACCAGATTGGCCTTGTTCACCTGATACGGGATCTCGGTGATGATGATGGCTTCGCGGCCCGCTCGCAGTTCCTCGACGCTGGCCACGCCGCGCATCACGACCGAGCCGCGGCCGGTCAGGAGCGCCTGGCGCGGCGGCGCCCGGCCGATGATCTCGCCGCCGGTCGGGAAGTCGGGACCGGGCACGAGGTCCAGCAGCTGGTCGGTGGTGCAGTTCGGCTCGTCGATCAGCAGCAGGCAGGCGTCGATGATTTCGCCGAGGTTGTGAGGCGGGATATTGGTCGCCATGCCGACGGCGATGCCGCCGGCGCCGTTGACCAGCAGGTTGGGGATCCGCGACGGCAGGACGGTCGGTTCCTGCTCCTTGCCGTCGTAGTTGTCGGCGAAGTCGACCGTGTCCTTGTCCAGATCGGCCAGCAACGCCATGGCCGGCGGGGCCATGCGGCATTCGGTGTAGCGCATGGCCGCGGGCATATCGCCGTCGACCGAGCCGAAGTTGCCCTGACCGTCGATCAGCACCAGACCCATCGAGAACGATTGGGTCATGCGGACCAGGGTGAAGTAGATCGAGGCGTCGCCGTGCGGGTGATACTTACCCATGACGTCACCGACCACGCGGGCCGACTTCACATAGGGGCGCTCAGGCGTCTGCCCCTGCTCGTGCATCGAGAACAGCACCCGACGGTGCACGGGCTTGAGACCGTCGCGCGCGTCCGGCAGGGCGCGGCTGACGATCACGCTCATCGCGTAGTCGAGGTAGGAGCGGCGGAGTTCGTCCTCGATGTTGATCGGGGCGATATCCCCGCGGGAACCGTCGGCGGGGATGGTGGTGTGTTCGTCGCTCAAGGGAATTTTTCGCCGTCAGAATCGGACACGGAACTGTCGGAAACTGTTAGCATTCCAACGGGGGCGACGCCACCTTTCCGGGCTCTTCGTCCCCAGTCCCCGCTTGTTCAGAAGGAAACCCCGTCATGCGCAGCCTCACCCTCGCGACGACCCTGGGCCTCGCCGCCTTGATCACCGCCGCGCCGGCCCTGGCCCAGACCGCCGCGACCGCCCAGGTCAAGGGCGGCGACGGCAAGGATTTGGGCGTCGTCACCCTCACCGAGGCTCCGCGCGGCGTCCTGCTGAAGCTGGAGCTGAAGGGCCTGACGCCCGGCTGGCACGCGGTCCATTTTCACGAGAAGGGCGACTGCGGCACGCCCGACTTCAAGTCCGCCGGAGCCCACGTCCACACGGCCGCCACGACGGTCCACGGCCTGCTGAACCCCGACGCCAACGACAACGGCGACCTGCCGAACATCTTCGCGAGCGCCGACGGCTCCGCCACGGCCGAAGTCTATTCGACGCTCGTCTCGCTGAAGGGCGCCGGCGGCCGGCCCGCCCTGCTGGACGCCGACGGCTCGGCCATCGTCGTCCACGCCAACCCGGACGACCACAAGAGCCAGCCGATCGGCGGCGCCGGCGCGCGCGCCGCTTGCGGCGTGATCAAGTAGCCGCTTAGCTCCCGCCGAGACTCACCCCTCGGCGGGACACCCCATGCGTATCTGGCGATTTTCGATCCTTGCTCTGCTGGCCGCGACCGCGGCCTGCGACGGCTCAAAGGGCGATCGCAAGGCCGAGTCCCCGCCCCCTCCGCCGCCCCGGACGGCGCCCGCCGCGGCGCCTCAGCCGGCCGCCCCGCCCACGGAGCTGGTGTCCCTGGCCTGGCGGCCGGCCAACGCCAACCAGAACCTGCAGGCCTTCGATCTTGAGGTTTCCGGCCTCGACGTGCTGGCCGTCTGCCACGTGCCGCCCGGCTGGACGATCAACGCCACCGGCGCGGGAGAAGGCGTCACCGAGTTGAAGGGCCAGGCCACGGTCGGCGCGGCCTATGTCAGCCTCGACGACATGCAGGACATCTCGGGCCTGTTCCTGGTGCGCGCTCGGGCGGGCGAACCCTTGGCCGTCAAAGGCGAGATCACCACGGGGACCTATGGCGGCGACCAGGCGGAGATCAGGGCCACGCCCGCCCTGCTCCGTCGCGAAGCCGCCGATCGCTGCCCGCCGCCGAAGGGCTAGGCCGCCTCGGCTAGCGCCTCTTCCGGCTTGATCCGCTTTTCGGTCATGGCGACCAGGGCGACGCCGACCATGGTCGCGCCGCCGCCGATCAGCAGCTGCGGCGTCAGCTTGTCGCCCAGGAACAGGATGCCGATGGTGCACGAGACCAGCGGCGTCAGCAGGAAATAGGGCGTCACCCGCCCGGCCTCGCGCCGCTGGACCAGCCAGAACAGCAGGGCGCTGGCCCCGACCGTCGAGACAACCGCCGCGAACAGCACGGCCGCCCAGGCGATGGGCGGCGCGGCCTTGATCCGCTCGATCTGGCCGGTCTCGAAGATGAACGACATGCCCAACAACACCGGCGCGGCGACCAAGGCGGTCATGCCCTGCATCTTCAGCGGCTTGATGCCCGGCGTCTTGCGCACCAGCACGGTCGCCACGGCCCAGCACGCGCCCGCGAAGACGATCAGCGCCAGGGCCGGCAAGTCGCCCGCCCCATGCGGATCAAGGCTCATCCAGGCCACGCCGACGAAGGCGATGACCAGCCCGATAACCGCGGGAGGCCGCATGCTCTCGCCCAGCATCCGCCAGGCGAAGATGGCGGTGAACGGGATCCACAACTGGCTGGCCACAACCAGCGGGCTCAGCGCCTTGGCCATGCTGAAGGCGACGTAGATGATCCCGAAATGGATCGGTCCGGTCAGCAGGACGATCGCCAGCACCTTGCGCGGCTCGGGGAACGGCGGCCGGATGAACGGAAACAGGAAGGCCAGCGCCACCAGGAACCGCAGGCCGCCCATCAGCATCGGCGGCAGGTACAGCGTCGCCACCTTGGCGGCGGCGTTGTTGATCCCCCAGGTCAGGATGATCGCCAGGATGGCGAGATATTCCAGGCCGGTCAGGGGGGAGGACTTGGCGGACATGGCCCCGCTTGGACCAGACCCGCCGCCTCGGGTCAATCGCGGCTCAGGCCACGCCGGCCACCTTGCGGACGGCGGATGTCAGCAGGGCGAGATCCTCGTCCGAAGTCGTGAAGGCCGGCGTCAGATAGATGACCTTGCCCATTGGCCGGATCCAGGCGCCCAGCTCGGCGAAGCGCGCGCAGAGCTCGCCGACGGCCAAGGGCGCGTCGAACTCCACCACGCCGATCGCGCCCAAGGTCCGGACATCGACGACGCCCTGTCCGTTCCGGCACGGCTCAAGCCCTTGGCCGAGCGCGGCGCCGACCCGCGCGACGTTCGCGAGCCATGAACCGTCCTCGAACAGGTCCAGCGAGGCGTTGGCGGCGGCGCAGGCCAGCGGATTGGCCATATAGGTCGGCCCGTGCATCAGCGCCGCGCCGGCGTCATCCGACCAGAAGGCTTCGAAGACCTTGCGCGACGCGATAGCGGCCGACAACGGCAGCGTGCCGCCCGTCAGCGCCTTGGACAGGGTGACGATGTCGGGCTCCGTCCCCGCCGCCTGCATGGCGAACAGGGTCCCGGTGCGGCCAAAGCCGGTGAAGATCTCGTCGAAGATCAACAGCACGCCGTACTTGTCGGCGAGGCGGCGCAAGGCCCTCAGAACCTCCGGCGAGTGCAGCAACATGCCGCCAGCGCCCTGCACCAGCGGCTCGATCAGGATCGCCGCGATCTCGTGACCCTGCTGGGCCAGCAGCGTGTCCAGCGCCGCCTCGCTCTCGGCGTCGCGCGGAAGGTCGGCGATGACCTGGGCCGGCATGACGCCCGCGAACAGGCTGTGCATCCCCTCCTCCGGGTCGCAGACTGTCATCGTCGCCAGGGTGTCGCCGTGATAGCCGCCCCGGAAGGCCAGGAACTTGGTGCGCCCCGCCACGCCCCGATTGATGTGGAACTGCAGCGCCATCTTCATGGCGATCTCGACCGAGACCGAACCGCTCTCGGCGAAGAAGACGTGGTTCAGGTCTCCCGGCAGCATGCGCGCCAGGCGCTCGGCAAGCCGATAGGCCGGCTCATGCGCGAGGCCGCCGAACATCACGTGCGGCATCCGCTCGATCTGGTCGCGCAGGGCGGCCGCGATATGCGGGTGGTTGTAGCCGTGGCAGGCCGTCCACCACGAAGCCAGGCCGTCGACCAGTTCACGACCATCCGCCAGCACCAGTCGGGAGCCGCGCGTCGCCACGACCGGCAGCGGCGGCCGGGCGGTCTTCATCTGGCAGTAGGGCCGCCAGACATGCGGCGCTCCGGCGGCCAGCCAGTCGGGGTCGGTCATGACGGTTTCCGTTTGCGGACTCGGGGCGCCTTGCCTATTCCCGCCCACCAGCCACGGCAAACGGGAAACGACATGCAGAGCCTCGACGCCTTCGCCGGCGGCAAGCTGGCGGGCCTGGAAGCCAAGAGCCTGCGGCGGTGGCTGAAGCCCACCCGCCGTCATGACGGCGCCGTGGTCGAACGCGACGGTCGTCGGCTGATTTCGTTCTCTTGCAACGACTATCTGGGCCTGTCGCAGCACCCGGAGGTGCGGGCGGCGGCGGCAGAGGCGGCGCTGAACTACGGCGCGGGCGCGTCGGCCTCGCGTCTGGTGACCGGCGACCACCCGCTGCTCGGCGATCTCGAAAAGCGCCTGGCGCGGCTGAAGGGGACCGAGGCGGCCTGCGTCTTCGGCTCGGGCTATCTGGCCAATACGGGCGTGATCCCCACCTTGGTCGGCCCTGGCGACGTCGTGCTGGTCGACGCCCTGGCCCACGCCTGCATCTGGGCGGGCGCGCAGCTGTCCGGCGCCAAGATCGTCAAGTTCGCCCACAACGACGTCGGCGACCTGGAGCGCCTGCTGCAGGCCGAACGCCCCCTCGCCCGCCACGCTCTTGTGGCGACGGACGGCGTGTTCTCGATGGACGGGGACATCGCGCCGCTGGGCAAGCTTTCCGAGTTGTGCGCCCGCCACGACGCCTGGCTGCTCAGCGACGACGCTCATGGGGTCGGGGTGCTGGCGGAAGGCCGCGGCTCGGCCGCCTTGTTCCCGGACGCCGAGATCCCACTGCAGATGGGCACGCTGTCCAAGGCCCTGGGCTCGTACGGCGGCTATCTCTGCGGCTCGCAGGCGGTCGTCGACCTGCTTAAGACCCGCGCCCGGACTCTGGTCTACGCCACTGGCCTGCCCCCCGCCTCGGCCGCCGCCGCCCTGACGGCGCTGGACCTGATCGAGACGCTCAGCCTCTCGCCAAGGCGCGGCTGTTCACGCAGCGGCTTGGCCTGCCCGACGCGCAAAGTCCGATCGTGCCGGTCGTGCTCGGAACCGCCGACGCCGCCCTCTCCGCCTCCGCGGCGCTGGAGGCGCGGGGCTTCCTGGTCGTGGCGATCCGCCCGCCGACGGTGCCGGAGGGCACGGCCCGGCTGCGCGTCGCCTTCAACGCCGCCCACGACGACGCCGACGTGATCCGTCTGGCCGACGCTATCGCCGCGCTGCGGGAGGCGTCCGCATGAACGCCTTCTTCGTCGCGGGAACCGGCACCGATCTTGGCAAGACCCATATCGGCTGCGCGCTGCTGGAGGCCTCACGCAAGCGCGGTCTGAGCGTGGATGCGTTCAAGCCGGTCGTCAGCGGGTTCGATCCGGACGCGCCCGAGGGCAGCGATCCCGCACGCCTCGCCTTGGCCTTGGGTCGACCCGACGCGTGGACGGAGATCTCGCCTCGGCGCTACCGCGCGCCGCTGGCGCCGAACCTGGCCGCCCGACTGGAAGGGCGCGTCCTGCGAATGGACGACCTCATCGCCGATTGCCGGACCTGGCTGAGCGGCCGCGATGTCGATTTCGCCCTCGTCGAAGGCGCGGGCGGCGTGATGTCGCCGATGACCGATGAGGCGACCAACCTCGACCTGATGGCGGCGCTCGGCCTGCCCGTCCTGCTGGTCGCCGGCAGCTATCTGGGCACAGCCAGCCATCTGCTGACGGCGCTGGAGGTCGTGCGCGCCCGAGGCCTGACCGTGGCGGCTGTCGTAGTCAGCGAAAGCCTCGACGCGCCGGACCTCGACCAGACGGTCGGGATGCTGCGCGCCTTCGAGCGTCAAAGCCCGCTCCTCGTCGCGCCGCGCGCCGCCTGGGACGCCGGCGAGCTGGCCGACGTCCTGCTGGGCTAGGCGCCTACTTTTCCAGTCGCGCCACCAAGCTCGACGTATCCCAGCGGTTTCCGCCCATCGCCTGAACCTCGGCGTAGAACTGGTCGATCAGGGCGGTGCCCGGCAGGGTCGCGCCGTTCGCCCGCGCTTCGTCCAAGGCGATGCCCAGATCCTTGCGCATCCAGTCGACGGCGAAGCCGAACTCGAACTCGCCGCGCGCCATGGTCGGCCAACGGTTCTCCATCTGCCACGACTGAGCCGAGCCCTTGGAGATCGCCGCCAGCACGTCGTCGGTCGGCAGTCCCGCCCGCTTGGCGAAGTGCAGCGCCTCGGCGACGCCCTGGACGACGCCGGCGATGGCGATCTGGTTGCACATCTTGGTCAGCTGACCCGCGCCCACGTCACCCATGCGGCGGACAGCCTTGGCGTAGACGCCGATGACGGGCAGCACCCGGTCGTAGGCCGCCTGGTCTCCGCCGGCCATGATGGTCAGCTGACCGTTCTCGGCGCCGGCCTGACCGCCCGAGACAGGGGCGTCGACAAAGCTTCTACCGGTCACCGCGGCCAGGGCGGCCATC
>JAYRLX010000570.1:0-1713 GCA_041905125.1 Caulobacter sp.
TGAAGCTGGGTTTGAT
Source organism: Caulobacter sp. (assembly GCA_041905125.1). Lineage (GTDB taxonomy): Bacteria > Pseudomonadota > Alphaproteobacteria > Caulobacterales > Caulobacteraceae > Caulobacter. The sequence continues at coordinate 17 of JAYRLX010000570.1, forward strand.
CCCCGGCGACGGCGGCGCCTGGCTGATGCCGCGCACCATCGGCATGAGCCGCGCGGCCGAGCTGCTGTTCACCGGCGACGTGATCGACGCGGCCAAGGCGGCCGAGTGGGGCCTGGTCAGCAAGGCCGTGCCGCACGCCGACCTGATGGGCGAGGCCCTGGCGCTGGCTGAGCGGATCGCCCAGCAGCCGCCGCACGCCCTGCGCATGGCCAAGAGCCTGCTCAAGCACGGCCAGACCGCTAGCTACGACACGCTGATGGAGATGAGCGCGGCCGCCCAGGCGATCGCCCACCACACCGAGGACCACATGGAAGGCGTCGAGGCGATCCTCGAAAAGCGCGCGCCGGTCTTCAAGGGCGCCTGAGGATGGGCAAGGAAGCCAGCGGCGTCTGGGGCCAGCTGTCCGACGGCGAGAGCGAGGGCAAGCTGCTGTGGGAGCCGCCGAAGCTGATCTTCCGCGGCGCCTATCGCGGCATCTATCAGGGTCACGCCCTCAAGAACGTCCGCGCCGAGGGCGACGACTTGGTGCTCAGCGACGGCACCCGCTTCACCCTGGATCCGGGCCAGGCCGAGAAGTGGGTCCACGCGATCCTCAACCCGCCTTCGCGCCTCGATAAGCTCGGCGTGAAGCCTGGCATGACCGTGGTGATCGACGGCGTCGAAGATGAAGCCTTCCTCGACGAGCTGAGCACGCGCGTGGAGCCGGTCGAGGCGGAGGAGGGGATCGACATTCTCTTCCTGGCGGCCGAGGACCTGGCCGACCTCGACCGCATGGAGGACTGGAAGGGCGCTCTCGCCGACAAGGGCGCGATCTGGGTCGTTGCGCGCAAGGGCAAGGGCGCGCCGCTGAAGGACGTCGAAATCCTCGAGGCGGTGCGGGGGCTGGGCTTTTCGGACACCAAGGTCTGCGGGTTCTCGGCGACGCATACGGCGCTGCGGTTCGTGAAGCGCAAGGGCGGGTAGGGGGCTTGGGGTGATGTTCGCGGTTCGCAGCCTTCGCCCCAGCCCCAGGCTTTCGCCGTTCGTGCGGGCGTTCGAGGCGCGGACCCAGCGTCTGGACGCCCAACTCGTGCTGCGGCCGTTGCCCGCTCGCCCCGAGCACTTCCTGGAATTCTACCTGGCGGATCGATATCGCGTGCGGGACACGACCACCGGAGCCGTCGACACCGCGCCGGCCGCTGTGCTCGTCGGGCCGCAGACCTTTCGGCGTGTCGACGTGCTGCTGGCCGGCGATCTGGACCTCTTCACCATCCAGTTCACCCCGACTGGCTTCAGCGCCCTGTTCGGCCGACCGACGACCCTGTTGACGGATCAGGCGCACGCGGCGGAGATCGTGCTGGGGGCGTCGGTGTCCGATGTCGCCGAGCGCCTGGCGGCTGCGCCGGACTTCATTGCGCGGGCGCGGATCGCCGAGGCTTGGCTGGCGAGCTGGATCGAGACCCGGCCCATCGATCCCATCGGCTGGGCGGTGGCGCGGATGCAAAGGTTGCGCGGCGCCGTCTGTATCGCGGACCTCGCCGATGCCATCGATCTGGGCGAGCGCCAGTTCGCGCGGCGCTTCACGGCCTCGGTCGGAGTTTCGCCCAAGCTCTATGCGCGAGTCTTGCGGTTTCGTGAGGCGCTGCGCCTACATGAAGAGGGTGCGGAGCGCGACTGGACCGCCATCGCCTACACAGCAGGCTATGTGGATCAGTCGC
>JAYRLX010000571.1:0-1712 GCA_041905125.1 Caulobacter sp.
GGCACAGCCAGCCAGACCCCAGTCCGATGCTGCACTCGGCGTTGGTCATCAATCGTACGATCAGCTCGACGCCGCCATCGGCGGGGAGGGAAGCGATCGAGTATTCCCGATGCGGCAGCGCCGGGTCATTGCGCGGGCCGATCTCCAGGATGTCGCCCGCCTGCCAGGTCGCGCCGTCGCTTACAGAAGGAGCAGGCGGCGTCAGGCGGATGCGCCAGGCCTCGCCGCCGGGGCTGCCAGGGTTCAGGTGTTCGCGCTCGGCCAGGATCCAGCGGCCATAGGCGGGACGGCTCCAGTCCGGCGCGTCGGTGACGCCGGTCAGGATCGCGAGCTTGCCTTGCCAGTGGCGCAGGGCCGCCGGATCGCCGTCGTCGACCTCGACCCGGTCGAACAGGGCCTGCGCGCCGGCGTGGGCCAGCCAGGCGTCCAGCGTCCGGCCGAAGGCGCAGTAATGGGCGTAGGTGGAGTCGCCCAAGGCCAGGATGCCGTAGCGCAGGGCCGAGAGGTCGACGCCGTCCCTCATCACGTCGCGGATGAAAGCGCGGGCGCTGTCGGGGGCGTCGCCCTCGCCGGTGGTGCTGACGACGAACAGGGCGCGGCCCGAGAGGTCGGCGGCGGTGACGGCCGACAGCTCGCGGAGGCTCACGGGCGCACCGGCGTCGGACAGCGCCTTGGCCGTGGCGCTCGCCAGCTCCTCGGCGAAGCCGGTCTGGCTGGCGTAGGCGACCAGCACGGGCTCGCCGGCGCCTTGCGACAGCGCCTCGGCAGCCTGGCGCGCGGCGCGGCGACGGAGGGTCTCGCGCAGGGCGATCCCGCCGCAGAACAGGGCGTAGAGGCCCGCGACGGCGCTCGCCTCGATCAGGCGGCGGACCTCGGGCGAAAAGGCGGAAAGGTCGGGCATCAGTCCAGCATGGCCCTCAAGGCCGGCGACAGCCGCTCCTCCAGCCCGCCGGACGCGGCGCGGCTGACGATCAAGGCGGCGAGATCGTGGCGGGCGGCGAAGGCCAGGGCCGCGTCGGGCGCCATGACGGTCAGGGCCGTGGCCCAGGCGTCGGCGCTCATGCAGTCCTTCGTCAGCACCGTGACGCTGACGGTCGCGTGCGTGACGGGCGCGCCGGTGGCGGGATCCAGGGTGTGGGCGTAGCGCCGGCCCTCGTGGTCGAAAAAGCGGCGGTAGTCGCCGGAGGTGGCGACGGCGAGGTCGTGCAGGGCGACGACGGTCTTTTCCGCATCGTTGGCGCTCGGGGGGCGCTCCAGCTCGACCCACCAGGGCTGGCCGTCGGGCTTGGCGCCCGTCCCGCGCAGCTCGCCGCCAACCTCGACGAGGTAGCTTTTCACCCCCGCGCGATCCAGCGCGGCGGCCGCCTGGTCGACGCCGAAGCCCTTGGCGATACCGTTCAGGTCGAGGCGCAGGCCGCCGGGCTGGAACAGGGCGTCGCCATCCAGCGTCAGGCGCTTCCAGCCGCCGACCTCGCGCAGGGCGGCGATGTCGCCGGCCTCGGGCGGCGCGCCCGAGAAGGGACGGGGCCCGAAGCCCCAAAGGTCGGTCAGGGCGCCCAGGGTCGGGTCGAAGGCGCCGGCGCTCTGTTCGGCGACTTCGATCGCGCGGCGCAGCACGGTCAGGGTCGCCTCGGGCAGCCGCACCCAGCTTCCGGCCGGGGCGCGGTTGTAGCGCGAGAGGTCCGATAGCGGCTCCCACGGGCTCATCTGCG
>JAYRLX010000130.1:0-9532 GCA_041905125.1 Caulobacter sp.
GACCACCGCGCGGAGGTCGCCGAAGTGCTCGCCTCGGAGAAGGACATCGTCGCCTTCGTGGCGGAAGCCCCTGACGGTCGGCTGGCCGGCTTCGTCGAAGCGGCTCTGCGCCAAGACTACGTCAACGGCTGCGAGACCTCGCCAGTGGCGTTCGTCGAAGGGCTTTACGTGCGACCTCAATTCCGCAACGCCCAGGTCGGTCGAGCCCTGTGTGACGCGGTCGCCGATTGGGGGCGGCGCCGCGGCTGTAGCGAACTGGCGTCGGACGCCTTGGCGGACAACCTCGAAAGCCACGCCTTCCATGAGGCCATCGGTTTCGAGGAGACCGAGCGGGTGGTCTATTTTCGCAAGGCGCTCTGAGGCGTCCTAGATCACGCTCCGCGCCCGCAAATCCGCCAGGGCCTCGGCGTCCAGACCTGCCAGCTCAGCCAGGACACTGTCGGTGTGCTCGCCGAGCGTGGGACCTGGCCAGCGCACAGTCCCTGGAGTTTCCGTCAGCCGTGGGAAGGCGTTCTGCATCTTCACCTGGCCGAACACCGGATGCGGCACGGTGACGATCGACTCGCGAGCCTGGAACTGCGGATCCTGCAGCATGTCAGGCGCCCGGTAGATCCGCCCCGTCGCGAGGCCCGCCGCTTCCAGCTTTGGCAGCAGGTCTTCGATGTCCTGGTCGGCGGTCCAGGCCGCGATGCGGGCGTCGAGTTCGGCCTGGTGCGCGCCTCTCGCGGCATGGTCGCGGTAGCGCGGGTCGTCGACGAGGTCCGGACGGCCCATCAGGTCGCAAAGCCGCTTGAAAAGGGTGTCCTGATTGGCGCCGATCAACACCAGCTCTCCGGACCGGGTCGGATAGACGTTCGACGGCGCGATCCCCGGCAAGACCGCGCCCGAGCGCTCGCGGATATAGCCGGTGAGATCGTATTCGGTGACCAGGTTCTCCATCACCGTCAGCACGCTTTCATAGATCGCCGCGTCGACCACCTGTCCCTTGCCGGTCCGCTGGCGGGCATGCAGGGCCATCATCACGCCGAGCGCGGCGTTGAGGCCAGAGAGGCTGTCGCCGATCGAAATGCCCGCTCGGGCCGGCGGCCGATCGGGCTCGCCGGTGATGTGGCGCAGGCCGCCCATCGCTTCGCCGACCAGCGCATAGCCGGCGCGCTTGGAATAGGGGCCGGTCTGGCCAAAGCCGGAGACGCGCGCCATGACGAGGCCGGGACTGGCCTTGGCCAAGGCCTCATAGCCCATGCCCCACTTCTCGAGCGTGCCGGGCCGGAAGTTCTCGACCACCACGTCCGCCTTGGCGATCAAGGTCCGGGCGATGTCGCGCCCCTCCTCGGTGCGCAGGTCGATCGTCACGGACTTCTTGTTGCGGCCGATCACGGGCCACCAGGGTGACAAGCCCTTGGGCTTGGAGCGCCCCCACTGGCGCATCGGATCGCCGACCTTGGGATCCTCGAGCTTGATCACCTCGGCGCCAAAGTCGCCCAACACCTGTCCGCAGAAGGGCCCGGCGATCAGCGAGCCCATCTCGATCACGCGCAATCCGGAAAGTGGGCCCTCGGTCATCGACATGTTCCCCAGCTCCACGGGAACCGATCACGGCCCCGTGATGTTCTTTTGGCACGACGGCGAACCGCGGCGCCGAAGTTTGATCCCTCTCTACAAAAAAGAACCCAGGGAAAGACAGAGCCATGACCCGTCACCTGATGATTGTCGGCGCCGCAGTCGCCGCGCTGAGCCTGGCCGCCTGCGGCCAGAAGTCCGACGAAACCAAGGGCGCCGCCACCCCGGCCGAGCAAGCCGCGACGCCGGACGCCAACCCCGCCGCCACCGTCCCGACCCCGTCGGACGAGACCAAGGCTGACGTCTTCGTCGCCAAGGCCGGCGCCAGCGACATGTTCGAGATCGAGGCCGCGAAGATCGCCGCCAAGCGCTCGACCAACCCGTCGGTGAAGAAGTTCGCCGCCGACATGCAAAAGGCGCACACCAAGACGACGGATGAGCTGAAGGCCGCGATCGCCGCCTCGGGCGCGTCGCTCACCCCGCCGACCATGCTGCCGCAGGACCTGCAGGACAAGCTGGACGACCTGAATAAGGCCGACGCCAAGGACTTCGACAAGAAGTACGCCGACAGCCAGGTCGACGCCCACCAGGCGGCCCTGAACCTGCTGCAGCGCTACGCCCAGGACGGCGACACCGCCGCCCTCAAGTCGTTCGCCGCGGCGACCGCCCCGAAGGTCCAGGAGCACCTGAACATGGCCGAAGGCCTGAAGAAGGGCTTCGACACTGGCGAGGACGTCGCCAAGGACAACGCCAAGCACTAAGCTTGCGCCGCGTTACGAGAACGAGCCCGCCGTCATCGAGACGGCGGGCTTTTTCGCGTCAGTTGCCGACCGCGACCGTGTTGTCGTCGCTGTTGCGGTCGATCACCGTATTGTACGGGTCGATCCCCGCGAACTTCGGCTTCCGGGCCACCGTGAAGGTGAAGGTCTGCACGCCCGAACGGATCGGGCGACGCTCGTAGAGCAGCACGTCCTTGGCGTCGAAGCCCTTGTCGCCGGGCTTGGCGGTGAAGACGCCGATGTCCATCGTCTCGTTCAACGACGCGGCGGTCTCCTTGCCCTTGCCGTCGGCATACTTCTTCTGGGCGTCCACCGTGATCGTGACGTCGAACTTCCCATCAGGTCGCGCCTTCACCGAGGCGGTCTTGGCCTTCAGATCGTACAGCGTGATCTTCTCGAACAGATCGGTGATCAGCGCCTGCTTGTCCGCCGGCGCCTCAGCGCGCAGGAAGGTCAGGAAGTCGGTGGTGATCGGATAGGGCGCGCCCTTGAAGGCGTATTGGGCGATCAGCTTGCGCAGGGCGCGGTTGACGACTTCTTCGCCTAGCTCGTTCTGCAGGCGGTACATGACCAGCGAGCCCTTGCGATAATAGACGTAGGGCTGGGTCTCGACCTTGGCCAAGGGCTGCTCGTCGATCACGTCGCCGCCGCGCGCGCGCAGATAGCTGTCGAGTTCGAACTTCAGGAACTTGCGGATCTGGTCCTCGCCATAGGCGTGCTTCATGACCATCAAGGCCGAGTACTGGGCGAAGGTCTCGCTCAGCATGGCGCCGCCCTGCTGATCGGCGCCGATCACCTGGTGGGCCCACCATTGGTGGCCGATCTCGTGCGCTCCGACATAGGTGACCATGTCGATCTTGGACGGATCGCGGTAGTCGGAGATGAAGAACAGCCCTTCGGACCACGGGATGGTGTTGGCGAAGGACTGGGCGAACTGGGCGTAGTCCGGGAACTCCTGGAAGCGCAGCTGGCGGAACTGGTAGGGGCTGAAATTGGCCTGGAAGTAATCCAGCGATCGCTTCATGCCGGTCTTCATCCGCTCGATGTTCCAGGGATGCTGGGCGTCGTAATAGACCGCTAGCTCGACGCCCTTGTAGGTCTCGCGCGAGACCTGATAGCGCGCCGACTGGATCGACACGAACGGCATGATAGGCGCCTCGGTGACGAAGCGCGCGACGCGGCGGCCGTTCCTGACCGTATCCGAGACCTTGTAGCCCGGCGCGATCGGCGTCTGGTCGGCTTCGGTCGAGACGGTGATGTCGGAGCTGATGAAGTCGGCGTCCTTACGCAGACCGTTGAACTGACGGGATGCGACGTCGCCCAGCTTAGCCATGCGCAGTTCGGGCGGCAGGCCGTACTTGCGGCGCTTGGCGCGATCCTGCAGCAGGCCCTCGCGCGACATGCCCAGCAGCGGCGTGATCTCCATGTTGTTCACGAACGAGCCGTTATCGACGATCCGGCGTTCTTGGTCGCTGTTGGGGAAGCCTCGCTGGGCGCGCAACGTGATGAAGCTCATCTTGCGGCGCTCGCCCGGCCGCATGGGCGTGTCGAAGGCGAAGATCCGGTAGTTGAAGGTTTCGAAGGTCTTCTTGGGCCGCGCGCCCTCGATCGACAGGCCCTTTACCTGGAGATCGCGATCGAAGCGGACGTGGATCCCTTGGTCTCGACGCTGGGCGCGTGCGGATGCAGGTCGACGTCAAGCGTCATCGCCACGATCTTGGGCTGCGGCGTGTTCTCGAAGGGCAGCAGGGTCTTTTCGTAATCCGCTTGCCACTTCTCGTTGTCGATCTTGGTCCGGTAGGGGTTCCAGACGTTGGTGTTGAGGTAGATGTAGCCCCCGGCGGCCGCGAAGGCGGCCAGCGACAGGGTCATCAGGATCCCCGCTCCGCCGTTCAGGCGCGCCGGCAGGCGGCGCAGGCGCGGCAGGAGCCGGCTCTCGGTCCCCCGACGCCAGAGGGCATGCGCCAGCACCAGCAAGACCAGCGCGAAGGCGCTCCAATAGGCCCGCAGCCACCAGGCGCCGATCCAGAACTTGCCCTGGCCGTTCATGTCGGAGAAGGGCGTCGATGTAACCGAGCCGTAGTTGTAGAGCTTGTGCTCGAAACCCAGGTTCACGAAGGTGATGGTGGTGACCAGATAGATCACCATCAGCCCCCAGCCGATGAACTTGTGCGGGCTGACCGCCTGCAGGAAGACGGCCAGCGCCGCCAGCAGGATCCAGTCGACCGACTGCGGCAGCAGGTACCACAGCAGGTACTTTTCGAACTCGAAGTTGAAGTAGCCGTGCAGGGCCTGGCTCAGCACCGCCGCCAGTACGCTGATCAGCAGCGTCGAGATCAGGACCAGGCTGATCGCCAGGGTCTTGGGAACGACGAACGCCCAATCGGGCACGGGCGTGGCGTCGATGATCTCGTGCGTCTTGCGCTCTCTTTCGCGCCAGACCAGTTCGCCCGAGTAGTAGATGGCGATGATGATCGGGATCAGGCTGAACGAGCCCAGCAGAGGCTCGATGAGGACGCGCGTGACGGGATAGATGACGCCGCCATACGTCCCCGCCTCGGTCGCGAACCACAGAGAGCCCATGGCGTTGGCGAGCCCCAGGAACAGCAGCACGAAATAGGCCGGGCTCTTGAACACCTGGCCCATGTCCAGCCGCGTGCGAACCACCAGCTGCGCCCAGGCGGTCTGGCGATCGAAGCGGGGCGCGGGCAAAGGTCCGGCGAGGGCCGACGGAGGAGCCTCATCGGCGCCCCCTTTCGTCGCCTTGATCTTGCGTTGACCCGAAAGGTCCGCGGACTGGAACCGGAAAAGCCCATAGGCCAGCGCCAGGAACCCGACCGCCAGGACGCTCACGAAGACGCGGTTGAACAGCAGCGCGCCCGTGAAGGGCGGCACAAGGCTGTTGCGTTCGCTCGCGGTCCAGTACCGCGTCGCCTGGCCGAACGCCGAAGCCCCCAGCGGCTCCCAATAGGCCGCGATCTTGGCGTATTCCGGCCGCCGCAGGGCGATGCCGGCGACGATCCAGAGCACGAGGAAGCCGATGACGCCAACATAGGTCCACATCATCGATCGGGTGACCGTGGCCAGGGCGAAGAACAGCGCCGAGGTCAGCAGGATCGTCGGCAGCGCCAGGACGAAATACGAGAAGAGGTAGGCGTGGAGATCGTTCGGCCCGAGCCGCTCCGGATCGATCCAGGGCATGAGCGAGCCCAGCCAGATGGCGAGGGGCACGACCAGGAACGAGATCGCGGCCGCGAGGACGGCGCCGGCGAAGCGGCCGTACAGATAGTCGAACTTGCGCACGCGGGTGGACCGCAGGATCGGCCCAAAGCCTGTCTCGTCGTCACGGACCACCACATTGGCCACGAAGGCCGTGGTGACGAACATGTAGAAGATCGACAGGATGATATGTGTCTGGGCGATCGCGAACGGCGCGTTCTTATGGATGTTGCCGCCGCCGCCGATGCGGATCTGGTCGATCGTCGCCGCCCCGAAGGTCAGCAGGAAGAAGATGGTCGCCACCACCCAGAAGACGGGCGACTTCAGTTGGTAGCGGAGCTCGAAACCCGCGATCTTGCGAAACATCGACCGCCCTCCGTCAGGCCGCCCGCCGCGTGGTCGAGAGGGTGGAGAAGTAGACATCCTCCAGACCCCCTTCGACCGGCGCGAAGCCATCGCCCGGATTGTCGTCGGACAGGATGTGGATGACGGTGCGGCCCGCCAGCAGACGGGTGGAGATCACCTTGTAGCGGGCCTTGGCCGCCTCGAGGTCGCTCTTGTCGATGATCTTCTTCCAGATGCGGCCCTGCAGCTTGGCCACCAGGTCCGCTGGCGCGCCTTCGCTGACGATGCGGCCGTCGCAGATGATGGCCATGGCGGGGCAAAGGTCGGAAACGTCCTCGACGATGTGGGTCGAAAGAATCACCACCACGTTCTCGCCAATCTCGGCCAGCAGGTTCAGGAAGCGGTTGCGTTCTTCGGGGTCGAGGCCCGCCGTGGGCTCGTCGACGATGATCAGGCGAGGATCGCCGATCAGGGCCTGGGCGATGCCGAACCGCTGGCGCATGCCGCCCGAGAAGCCAGCGATCGCCTTCTTGCGCACAGTCCAGAGGTTCACCTGGTTCAACAGGTGCTCCACCGTCTCCTTGCGGTCCTTGGTGTTGGCGATGCCCTTCAGCACCGCCATGTGGTCCAGCATGTCGTAGGCCGAGACGCGCGGATAGACGCCGAAGTCCTGCGGCAGGTAGCCGAGGGTGCGACGCAGCAGCTCGGGCGTCTTCAGCACGTCGATGTCGCCGAAGCGGATGTGGCCGGAGGTCGGCGCCTGCAAGGTGGCGATCGTGCGCATCAAGGTCGACTTGCCCGCGCCGTTCGGCCCCAGAAGGCCATACATCCCGCGCGGGATCGTCAGATTGACCTCATCCAAGGCTTTGACGCCATTGCCATAGACGTGGGTCAGATTCTCGATGATCAGCATGAACGTTCCGTCGCCCCCGAATGCCGCCCAAATATCCCCACACCGTCATGACTCGGCGGCGCGGATAGGGGCAAGTGAAAGAACGTTTAGGCGAGGCGTTCAACCCAGGGATTCTGGAAAGCCCTAGCTTTCGGCCTGGCGCCTCCGAACGTGCGACGAGGGTTTTTGCGAGGGCGGTTTGGGTCTACAGGAAGCGCCATGACGACTTACGCCTTTCCCCCGCACGCCCTTCCGACGGTCCCGGTGGAGGGATCGGACGCAGTCTTTCCCGTTCGCCGGATTCTCTGCGTCGGCCGAAACTACGCCGCGCACCGGCGCGAGATGGGCGGCGACGAGCGCGATCCGCCCTTCTTCTTCGCCAAGCCCGCGGACGCGGTCGCGCCGCTGCGCGGTGAAATCCCCTATCCGCCCGCCACCAGCGACCTGCACCACGAGATCGAGCTCGTCGTGGCGCTGAAGGCCGGCGGCGCGGACCTCACGCCCGAACAGGCGCTGACCTGCGTCTTCGGCTATGCGGTGGGCGTGGACCTGACGCGCCGCGACCTGCAGGGCGCGGCCAAGGCCAAGGGCCAGCCCTGGGAAGCGGGCAAGGCCTTCGACGCCAGCGCCCCGATCAGTGCGCTCCGCGTGATGGGCGCTCCAGCCCCCGAGGCGGCGATCACCCTTTCCGTCAATGGCGTCGAGCGCCAGCGCGGTCAGATCGGAGACATGATCTGGAATATCGGCGAGGTCATCGCCAAGGCCAGCGCGCTCTGGACCCTGGCGGCGGGCGACCTGATCTTCACCGGCACGCCTGAAGGCGTCGCCGCCATCGTCCGCGGCGACAAGGTGGTTGGCGAGATCGACGGCGTCGGCCGGCTGGAATTCACCCTGGTCTGAGGCCGCCATGAAGCTCGTCCTGCACAGCGCCAAGCGCGCCAGCGCGCCCTATCGGGTGCGTATCGGCCTGAATCTCAAAGGCTTGGCTTTCGAACTGCGCCCCGTCGACCTGGCGGCGAACGCCCACCAAACCGAGGGTTATCGCAGTCTCAACGCCCAGGCGCTGGTGCCCACGCTGGAAGTCGATGGACGCCCTCTGACCCAGAGCCTGGCGATCCTGGAATGGCTGGACGAGGCTTTTCCGGAGCGCCGCCTGCTGCCGACCGATCCGTTCGACCGCGCCACGGTGCGCGCCATGGCCGAGATCATCGCTTGCGACATTCATCCGCTGAACAACCTGCGGATTTTGCGGGCGCTGACCGCCCTGGAGATCGACGAGGATCAGCGCAATGCTTGGGTGACGCGATGGATCTCGGATGGCTTTTCCGCGTTGGAGCCGTTTGTCGCCCGTCACGGCGGCGCTTTCGCGTTCGGCGACACGCCGGGCCTCGTGGATTGTCTTCTGGTGCCGCAAGTGTTCAACGCCGGCCGTTTCAAGGTCGATCTCTCGCCTTTCCCAGCGATCCAAGCCGCAGCCGCCCGCGCGGCGCTGCACCCGGCCATCGCGGCCGCACACCCCGACCATCATCCGGAGCGCTAGATGCTTGAGGATCTGAAAGCCAAGAACGCCGCCTGGTCAAAGAGCAAGACCCAGGTCGATCCCGACTTCTTCAAGCGCCTCGAAGGCCAGCAGAGCCCGGAATATCTCTGGATCGGCTGCAGCGACAGCCGCGTGCCCGCCAACGAGATCGTCGGCCTGGATCCGGGTGAGCTGTTCGTCCACCGCAATGTCGCCAACCTGGCCCCTCCGCAGGACGCCAACTATCTCAGCGTGCTGCAGTTCGCGGTCGACGTGCTGAAGGTCAAGCACATCATGGTCGTCGGCCATTACGGCTGCGGCGGCGTGGCGGCGGCGATCGACGGACAGCGCCGCGGCCTCGTCGACCACTGGCTGCATCCGATCCGTGAGGTCTGCGCGGAGCATAAGCACGAGCTGGCTCAGATTCCGGAGAAGCGCGCCATGCTCGACCGCCTGACCGAGCTGAACGTCGCCCGTCAGGTGCGCAACGTCGCCGCCGACGTCTTCGTGCAGGACGCCTGGGCGCGCGGCCAGCAACTCGCCGTGCACGGCTGGGTCTATTCGCTGCACGACGGCTTGGTCACCGACCTCGACATCGGCATCGCCAGCCTGGCCGACTATGAGCGCGTCGTGGCGGAGTCGATCGCCGGCTAGGTCCGTCGCCGGCGACCACAGGCGTCGACGGCGACCGCGCCAGTGCTGAGATCGTAGCAGGCGGAGACGATCTTCAGGCGTCCCTCCTCCAGCTTTTCGGCGAGCGTGCCGTCAGACACCTTCAGGCGGCGCGCGATATCGCGGACGTTCTGGCGGATCGCGGCGTCCTGCAGGTCGGCCGGATGCTGCTCCTCGGCCTCGATCACCGCCGGCAAAATCGGCAGCACCATTTCATGCAAGGCGCCATGCAGCTCGGCGTGCTTGGTGGCGACGTCCACCGCCGCGCCCACGGCGCCGCACTTGGTGTGCCCCAGCACGACGATCAGCGGCGCGCCAAGGTGCTCGACGGCATAGACAATCGAGCCGAGACCTTCGCGGCTGACGGTCGAGCCGGCGACGCGGACGACGAAGAGTTCGCCCAGATTGCAGTCAAAGATCAGTTCCGGCGCGGCGCGGCTGTCCGAGCATCCGATGACGACCGCGAACGGCTTCTGGCCCTTGGACAGCTCGGCCACGCGGGCCATCGACGGCAGGGAGATGTTGGCGCCGCCTCTTGCGAAGATG
>JAYRLX010000131.1:0-9504 GCA_041905125.1 Caulobacter sp.
CGAATGCGCGTGGTCTCGGCCACCGTGCTCGTGCCTACGGTCGTGGCGGCCGTATGGCTGGGCGGCCCGTGGATTCTGGCCCTGGCCCTGATCTGCGTGGCGCTGCTGGCCCGGGAGTGGGGCAAGATCAGCGCGCCCAAGGCCCCGCGCGCCGTGGGCGCCGTGGTCGGCGTCTTCTGCGCGGTCGCGGTGATCGCCGCCTTCCTGCACCAGTTCTTCATCGCCTGGGCGGTTGTCGCGGCCGGCGCCTTTCTGGCCGGACTGATCGCGCGCGGCGCCGTCGAGCGCCGCGCGGACGCGGCTTACGGCGTGGTCTACATCGCGCCCGCTGTCATCGCGCTGGTCTGGGTGCGCTCGCTGCCGGACGGCCTGTGGTGGACGCTGCTGCTGTTCGTGGTCACCTGGTTCGCCGACATCTTCGCCTATGTGGCCGGCAGCATCCTGAAGGGGCCCAAGCTGTGGCCCCAGATTTCGCCCAACAAGACCTGGTCGGGTTTCGTCGGCGGGCTGGTGGCGGCGACGATCGGCGCCGTGCTGGTCGCCTATTTCGCCCAGCTGAAGCTCGTCTGGCCGGCGGCGGCGCTCGTGGGCTTCCTCGGCGGCTTGGCGACCATGGCGGGCGACCTCTGGGAGTCGATGCTCAAGCGCCGCTTCGGCGTGAAGGACAGCGGCGACATCATTCCCGGCCATGGCGGTCTGCTGGACCGCGTCGATGGCCTGATGTTCGCGGCCATCGTGATCGCCGCCGTGCGTCTCGTCGATCACTGGGGATGGGCGCATTGACCTCGCCACGCAAGGTGGTGGTGCTGGGCTCGACCGGATCGATCGGCCTTTCGACCTTGAGCCTTTTCGAAGAGTCCGGCGCGCCGGTCGAAATCCTGGCGCTGACGGCCGGGGGCAATGTCGATCGCCTGATCGGGCAGGCGCTGCGCTGGCGGCCGCAGGTCGCGGTGATCCAGGACGAAACCAAGCTTGAAGCCCTTCGAGCGGGCCTAGCCGGCAGCGGCGTCCGCGCCGCCGCCGGTCCAGCCGCGATCATCGAAGCCGCGGCCATGGGCGCTGACTGGGTGATGTCGGCGATCGTCGGGGCCGCCGGCCTGGCGCCCACCCTGGCCGCCGCGCGGACCGGGGCGGTCATCGCCTTGGCGAACAAGGAGAGCCTCGTCTGCGCCGGACCGGCGCTTCTCGCCATCGCCAAGGCGGCCGGCGGCTCCGTCATCCCGGTTGATTCGGAACATTCGGCGATCTTCCAGGTGCTTCAGCCGGACTGCGCCCACCGCGTCGCCAGGCTGATCCTGACCGCCTCGGGCGGCCCATTCCGCACCTGGGACAAGGCCGCCATGGCGGTCGCGACGCCAGAGCAGGCCGTGGCCCATCCGAACTGGTCGATGGGCGCCAAGATTTCGGTCGATTCCGCCACGATGATGAATAAGGGCCTCGAGATGATCGAAGCCTCGTACCTGTTCGGCACCCCGGAAGACCGCGTCGACGTCGTGATCCACCCGCAGTCCGTGATCCACAGCCTGGTGGAGTATGCCGACGGCTCCACGCTGGCGCAGCTGGGACCGCCCGATATGCGCAGCCCGATCGCCTGCGCCTTTTCCTGGCCCGACCGGTTGCCCTGGCCCGCGCCGCGCCTGGATCTGGCCGCCTACGGCCAGTTGACCTTCGAATCGCCCGACCTGGATCGCTTTCCGTCGATCGGCATCGCCCGTGAGGCGCTGCGTCTCGGCGGCGGCGCGCCGACGGCCATGAACGCCGCCAATGAGGTCGCGGTCGCCGCTTTCCTTGACCGGAAGATTGGCTTTCTCGATATTGCCGCCGCGGTGGCGGGAACCCTCGAGCGTATGAACAGTCTGGGTGGGCTCTCCGTGGCGGAAGGTGACGCCGTCGACAATGCGATGATGATCGACGCCAGCGCTCGCCGCATTGCGGCCGAGGTTGTCGCGCAAAAGCATCGGCGCTGATCGGGAGACCCGGCCATTTCATGACCGACGTGCTGTTTTACATCGTTCCCACGATCTTCGTGCTGTCCATCGTGGTGACGATCCACGAGCTGGGCCATTTCTGGGTGGCGCGCGCCTGTGGCGTCGCGATCGACTGCTTCTCGATCGGCTTCGGTCGCGCTCTGTTCTCCTGGCGCGACAAGCAGGGCGTCGAGTGGCGCATCGCCGCCATTCCCCTGGGCGGCTACGTCCGCTTCTCGGGCGACGAGAACGCCGCCAGCGTGCCAGACCAGAACGACCTCGCGGCCATGACGCGCGCCATTGTCGCCCGTGAGGGCGAGGCGGCCGTGAAGCGCTATTTCCATTTCAAGCCGGTCTGGCAAAGGGCTCTGATCGCCGTCGCCGGTCCCATGGCCAATTTCGTCCTGGCCATCCTGATCATGGCCGCCTTCCTGGTGGTCATCGGCAATCCGCGCGGCCAAGCGACCGTGCGCGAGGTGCAGCCGAACTCGCCGGCGGCCCAGGCGGGTCTGCTGCCGGGAGACATTCTGTTGAAGGCGGACAAGACGCCGATCCGCGGCGCGGGCGACGTCAGCGCCTATGTCTCCTTGCGCGCCAAGATGCCGATCGATCTGACGATCGAGCGGGCAGGGCGCGTGCAGCACGTCACCGTCACACCCGCCCTGGCTGAAAGCCGCGACGACATTCGCGGCCGGATCAAGGAAGGCCGCATGGGCGTGGTGCTCGGCAGCGTCTCGCGCCTCGAGAAGTCCAGCGTCCTGACCGCGATCCCCGACGCTACGGTCGAGGTCTGGGGCATGATCAAGACGATCGGCTTCTATCTCGGACGCCTGGTGACCGGACAGCTGCCCGCCGACCAGATCAGCGGCATCATCGGGATCGGCCACACCGCCGGCGCGGTCACCAAGGCCAGCGCCGTGGGCGCGCCGGACATGGCGACCATGGCTCTGCGGGTCTTCGTCTCCTCGATGCTGTTGATCGCCAGCCTGTCGGTCAGCATCGGCTTCATGAACCTGCTGCCGATCCCCGTCCTCGATGGCGGCCACCTGCTGATGTACGCCTATGAAGCCGTGGCCCGACGGCCGCTGCGAGCGGACTTTCAGGCGGCTGGATTCCGCGCGGGGCTTGCCTTGATCCTGGGTTTCATGCTGTTCGCGGCGTGGAACGACCTCAACCGCTACGACGTGTTCAAATTCATCGGCGGCCTGTTCACGTGAACGCCCGCCCTTCGTCCATGATTGGTCACATGAACAGATTCCGCGCCCAAAGCGCCGCGTTCGCCACGGGTATGGCGCTGCTCCTCGGCTCGACGGCCTTGGTGGCTCCGCATCAGGCCTTCGCACAGGCCGCCCAGACCGGGGTGGTGCAGCGCATCGTCGTGCAGGGCAACGAACGCATCGAGCAGGGCACCGTCCTGTCCTATCTGCCGATCCAGCCGGGCGACACGGTCGACTCCCAGCGCCTCGACCTGGCGCTGAAGACCCTGGCGCGCACCGACCTGTTCGCGGACGTGAAGATCGAGATGCAGGGCGGCGACCTCGTCGTGAAGGTCGTCGAGAACCCGATCATCAACCAGGTGGTCTTCGAAGGGAACTCGTCCCTCAAGGAAGACAAGCTGAAGGACGAAGTGCAGATCCGTCCGCGCGGCATCTTCACCCGCGCCAAGGTGCAAGCCGACGTCCAGCGCATCATCGAGCTCTATCGCCGTTCGGGCCGCATTTCGGCGACCGTGACGCCGAAGGTGGTCGAACTGCCGCAGAAGCGCGTCGACCTGGTGTTCGAGATCAGCGAAGGCCCCAAGAGCGGGGTTCTTGGCATCAACTTCCTGGGCAACTCCGAGTTCTCGGACAACGACCTGCGCGATGTCATCGTGACCAAGGAGAGCCGCTGGTACAAGATCCTCACCAGCAACGACAACTACGATCCCGACCGGATCGAGTACGACCGCGAGCAACTGCGCAAGTTCTACCGGAACCGCGGCTATTTTGATTTCCGCGTCATCTCGTCGGTGGCCGAATTGGCGCCGGACAAGAACGGTTTCGCCGTCACCTATACACTGGACGAAGGTCCGAAGTACAAGTTCGGCAAGGTCACGGTCGAGACCGAGCTCAAGAAGCTGGACGGCAACCTGCTGGCCCAGATCCTGCCGATCCGCGCCGGTCAGCTCTACGAGGACGAGCGCATCGAGCAGGCGACCGACGCGCTCACCTTCGCGGCGGGCGCGGCCGGCTTCGCCTTCGTGGACGTGCGCCCGCGCTACGTGCCGAACCGCGAGACCAAGACCGTGGACGTCGTGTTCTCGGTTCGCGAAGGTCCGCGCGTCTATGTCGATCGCATCGACATCGTCGGCAACACCCGTACGCTGGACTACGTTCTGCGCCGCGAGCTGGAGGTCGCCGAGGGCGACGCCTACAACCGCGTGCTCGTCGATCGGTCGAAGAACAACATCCGTCGCCTGGGCTTCTTCAAGGAAGTCGATATCGACGACACCCCGGGGTCTGCGCCGGACAGGACGAACCTCCGCGTGAAGGTCGAAGAGCAGCCGACCGGCGAGCTGTCGTTCAGCGCCGGCTATAGCTCGGTCGACAAGCTGGTGCTGGACGTCGGCATCACGGAGCGGAACTTCCGCGGCCGCGGCCAGAACTTCCGGGCGCGCGCCTCGGTCGGTTCGCTGCGCCAACAGGTGGACTTCGGCTTCTCGGAGCCGCGCTTCCTGGGCCGCAACCTGGTGGCGGGCGTGAACCTCTATACGTTCCGCTACAACCTGTCGGACTACGCCGCGTACGACACCAAGTCGGTCGGCGGCGACGTGCGCTTCGGCTTCCCGTTGACCAACGACGCGTCGATGAGCCTGCGCTACACGGTTCGCCAGGACGACGTCAGCGTCGCCGACAGCCTCTGCACCAGCGGCTCGGTTTCGCAGATCCTCTGCCTGCAGCGCGGCGCCTACATCACCTCGATGATTGGCTACGGCCTGCGGATCGATAAGCGCAACGACCCGATCAACCCGACCCGCGGTTGGTTCGCGGACCTGAACCAGGACCTCGCCGGCCTGGGCGGCGACGTGAAGTACCTGAAGACCGAAGCCGACGCCGGCTGGTACTGGGGCTTCACCAAGGACCTCGTGTTCAGCGCCACGGGCTCGTTCGGCTACATCCAGGGCTGGGGCGGCGACAACGTCCGGATCAACGACCGCTTCTATCGCGGCGGCACCTCGTTCCGCGGCTTCGAGATCGCCGGCATCGGTCCGCGCGACATCTCAAGCACGAACAACTCGATGGGCGCGAAGCTTTACGCCATCAGCACCTTCGAGCTCACCGTTCCGACCTTCCTGCCCGAACAGTACGGCATCAAGGCCGCCCTGTTCAGCGACGTGGGTACGGCCGGTCTGCTGGACGATGTGGATCGTCAGAAGTCGCCTGGCGTCTTCGATCCGAACATCAAGGATAACCTCGGCCTGCGTGCTTCGGCGGGTATCTCGATCGACTGGAAATCCCCCATGGGCCCCATTCGGTTCGATATCAGCCGCATTTTGGCCAAGGAAAGCTACGACCGAACCGAAACGTTCCGGTTCTCCACCTCCACAAGGTTCCAATAAACATGTCCAAGTTCCTGTCCGCGGCCGCTTCCAGCGTTGTCGCCCTCGCTATCGCGACCAGCGCTTCGGCCCAGACGGCTCCGGCCGCGGCCGCCGCTCCCGCGGCTCCGGCCGTCACGCACGGTCCGGCCCTGCCGGGCGTCTGCATCTTCTCCGACAAGCGCGCGGTCGGTCAGTCGCTGGTCGGCAAGGCCGTCGACACCCGCCTGAAGACCATCGCCCAGCAGGTGAACGCCGAGCTGACCGGCGAGCGCACGGCGCTCGAGAACGAAGCCAAGGGTCTCGACGCCAAGAAGGCCACCCTGGCCCAGGACGCCCAGGAGCAGCAGGCCGCCGCCCTGCAGGTCAAGGCCAATGCCTGGCAGCGTAAGGCGCAGCTGCGTCAGCGCGAAGTCGAGGCGACCGAGCAAAAGGCCCTGGCCCGCGTCTATCAAGAGCTGGATACGCCGATCCGTCAGGTCTACCAGGCGCAGAAGTGCAGCATCCTGTTCGACCGCGACTCCGTGATGCTGGCCAACCCGGCCATGGATATCACCGACGCCGTGGTCGTCGCGCTGGACGCCCGCATCAAGACCCTGACCTTCGATCGCGAACGTCTGGACCAGCAGGTCCCGGGCGCTCAAGCTTTGCAGCCGACCAATAAGTAAGCGAATCGGCTCCTTTGGGGTTACCTAAGGGAATTGTATTCGCCGTGAGGAGCCATGCCGGACCCGCGTTTCTTCGATAGCCTGGGTCCGGCATCGCTTTCCGAGTTGGCCCGGGCCGGCGCCGCCGAGTTGGCGGACGCGGCCTTGGGCGACCGTCAGATCGCTCACGTCGCGCCGCTGGACGCCGCCGACGCCGAGGCCATCACCTTCTTCTCGGACGCCAAGCGCAAGGACGCCGCCGCCGCCACGCGCGCCGGCGCATGCTTTGTGCGCCCGGAACACCGTGACTTCCTGCCGGCGACCTGCGCCGCTCTGATCACCAGGCATCCCCAGGCGGCTTGGGCCGCGGCGGCCGCGCGCCTTCACGCGCCGCGTCGCCAGGATCTCTCGTCCGACGCCGTGAACGTCGAAGCCGAGTTGGAGGACGGCGTCCTGCTGTCGCCGGGCGTGACGGTGGGGCAGGGGGCTCGCATCGGGCGCGGAACGCGGATAGCGCCCGGCGCCGTGATCGGTCCCGGCGTCGTCATCGGCCGCGACTGCGTGATCGGACCCAACGCCGTGATTGGCTTTGCGTTGCTCGGCGACCGCGTCTCCATTTCGGCGGGCGCGGTGATCGGCGAGGCCGGCTTTGGCGCCGCCGCTGGACCGCGGGGCATGGTCGATCTGCCTCAGCTGGGCCGGGTGGTGATCCAGGACAACGTGACGATCGGCGCCAACAGCTGCGTGGACCGCGGCGCCTTCGCCGACACGACGATCGGCGAGAACACCAAGATCGACAATCTTGTGCACGTCGCCCACAACGTCCGTATCGGGCGTAATTGCGTATTGGCCGCGTTTACGGGCATTTCCGGCAGCACGACGGTGGGCGACGGCGTCGCCTTCGGCGGCAAGGCCGGGGTGGCCGACCATTTGAATATCGGTTCGGGCGCGAGCATCGGGGCGGCCGCCTCGGTGTTCAAGGACGTTCCGAAAGGTGAAACATGGACGGGATTCCCGGCGCGGCCGCTGAAGCGGTGGCTTCGGGAGACCGCCTGGCTGTCGCGAAGAGCGGGCGGCCGAGTGACGAGGGGCGACGAATGAGCCAGACCACCGAACAAGCGGCGTCGACCGATATCGACATCGCCGAGATCCTGGCGCGCATTCCGCACCGCTATCCGTTCCTGCTGGTCGACCGCGCCGAGGACTACAACGCGCACAAGTCGATCGTCGGCATCAAGTGCGTGACGGTCAACGAGCCCTTCTTTCAGGGGCACTTCCCGGGCAACCCGGTGATGCCTGGCGTGCTGATCATCGAGGCCCTGGCCCAAGTCGCTTGAGGTCGACACCGAGGGCAAGACTATCTTCTTCATGTCGGTCGACAACGCCCGCTTCCGCACGCCCGTCCGCCCCGGCGATGTGTTGCGCATGGAGGTCGAGGTGCTGCGAGCCCGCTCGTCGATCTTCAAGTTCAAGGGCGTCGCCAAGGTCGGCGACAAGGTCGCCGCCGAGGTCGAGTTCGCCGCCATGGTGGTCGAGACGGGGCCCAAGGCATGACGATCCATCCCACCGCCCTGGTCGCGCCCGAGGCCAAGATCGCCTCGGACGTCGAGATCGGTCCCTACAGCATCGTCGGTCCCGACGTGACGCTGAGCGCGGGCGTGCGGCTGCTGTCGCACGTGGTCGTGGAAGGCGCGACGACGATCGGCGAGGGCTGCGTCGTCCACCCGTTCGCCAACCTCGGCGGACCGCCTCAGCACCTGGGACACAAGGGCGAGCGCACCGAACTGATCATCGGCCCTCGCAACATCATCCGCGAACACGTGACGATGCATACCGGCACGGCCTCGGGGAAGGGCGTGACCACCATCGGTTCGGACGGCCTCTACATGGTCGGCTCGCACGTCGCCCACGACTGCACGGTCGGCGACTTCGTGGTGCTGGCCAAGGGCGCGACCCTGGGCGGCCACGTGGCGATCGGCGACTATGTCTTCATGGGCGGCCTCGCGGCCGCGCACCAGTTCTCGCGCATCGGCCGCTACAGCTTCATCGGCGGCCTCGCGGCGGTGACCAAGGACGTCATCCCCTACGGCTCGGTGTGGGGTAACCACGCTCATCTCGAGGGCCTGAACCTGGTCGGTCTCAAGCGCCGAGGCTTCTCGCGCGAGACGATCAACGCCCTGCGCGCGGCCTACCGGCTGATGTTCGCCGACGAGGGCACCTTCCAGGAACGCCTGGAGGACGTGGCCGAGATCCACGCGGGCAATCCCGAGGTCATGGAAATCGTCGACTTCATCCGCGCCGACGCCAACCGCCCCCTGTGCCTGCCCGAGCGGGAAGTCTAGGCTCAAGTCATGCGTAAGCTGGGTCTGATCGCTGGCGGCGGGGCTCTGCCCGTCGAGCTCGCCGCCCGTTGCGAGGCGGCGGGACGGTCGTTCGCGGTCATGCGGCTGAAGAGTTTCGCCGACCCCGCCTTGGCGCGCTATCCCGGCGTCGATGTGGGTCTTGGCGAATTCGGCAAGGTGTTCAAGGCGCTGAAGGCCGAGGGCTGCGAAGTGGTCTGCTTCGCCGGCAATGTGAAGCGTCCGGACTTCGCCGCCCTGATGCCCGACGCCCGCGGCCTGAAGGTCGTGCCGGGCCTGATCATGGCCGCGCGCCAGGGCGACGACGCCCTGCTGCGGCGGGTGCTCGACGAGTTCGAGAGGGAAGGCTTCGAGATCGAGGGCGCGCACGAGGTTGTCGGCGAGATGACCCTGCCTCTGGGCCGCCTGGGCCGCTTCTACCCCGCCGCCGAGCACATGGCCGACATCGACAAGGCGCTGATGGTGGCGCGCGAGATCGGCCTGCTGGACGTGGGGCAGGGCGCCGTGGTCTGCGATGGCCTGGTGCTGGCCGTGGAGGCCCAGGAAGGCACCGACGCCATGCTGCGACGGGTGGCGGATCTGCCGCAGGCGATCCGGGGCTCGGCCGAACGCCCGCGCGGCGTGCTGGCCAAGGCGCCCAAGCCGATCCAGGAGACCAAGGTGGACCTGCCGACCATCGGCGTCGCCACCCTGCATCGCGCCGCCCGCGCGGGCTTGGCGGGCGTCGTCGGCGAGGCGGGCCGCCTGCTGGTCGTCGACCGCGAGGCGGTGATCGCGGCGGCGGACGAGCTGGGTCTTTTCGTGTTGGGGGTCGATCCGCGGGGCGACGGTTGAGCGCGCCCCTGAAGGTCATGCTGGTCGCCGCCGAGGCCTCCGGCGACGCGCTTGGCGCGTCCCTGGCCAAGGCGTTGCGCGCCAGGCTCGGCGATCGCGTGACCTTCGTGGGCGTCGGC
>JAYRLX010000572.1:0-1691 GCA_041905125.1 Caulobacter sp.
TAGACCTGATCGTCGTAGGCCGCGTCCATCAGGTTGTCGCGGCTCTTCACGAAGCCGGGACGCTGGGCCAGGGCCTGCAGCAGCAGGAACTCGGTGACGGTCAGGCGCACGGGCTTGCCGTCCCACAGGCTGTCGTGGCGGGCGGGGTCCAGCGTGAGCTTGCCGCGCTTCATGACCTTGGAGCCGGCCGCGTTCGGGTCGGCCGGCGCGGCCTCGCCCTCGGGCCGTGCGCGGCGCAGCACCGCCTTGACCCGCTCGACCAGCAGGCGCTGGCTGAACGGCTTGTGCATGTAGTCGTCGGCGCCGAGGTTGAAGCCCAGGACCTCGTCGATCTCCTCGTCCTTGGAGGTCAGCATGATCACCGGGATCTCGGAGTGCTGGCGCAAGCGGCGTAGCACTTCCATGCCGTCCATGCGGGGCATCTTGACGTCCAGGATCACCAGATCCGGCGGATTGGCCTCGACGCCCTCCAGCCCCGACACGCCGTCGTGGAAGTGGTTCACGGTGTGCCCATGAGCCTGCAGGGTCATCGCGATCGAGGCGACGATGTTCTCGTCGTCGTCAATGAGGGTGATGGCGGCCATCTATTCGATCTTATCCTTCGACCTTCGTCGCTCGCCCGATCCTACCGGTCGAGCGCACCAGCTTCAACGCGCGTAGCGGCAAAGCTTTCCCGGCCCTAAGTCCTAAGCCTTTGCGGCCCCAGCAAGGCGCGATTGCGGCGCGCCGCCTTCTGTCTGGTTTAGATGGAGCGATCTAAACCAGACAGCCTCAATCCTCTTAGACTTGGGGCGTTAGGTTTAACCGCTCACACTTAAACCTACGCGCCCGATACGGGTTTCCCTCAACTTCACCTTAAGGTCTCGTACGCCATAGTCGCGCCTCGGGAGCGACCGCTGCATGAGCCAAATCCATTACGAGCTTTTCGTCCGGCGGAAGGTCGGCGCGCAGTGGACGCTTGAAATCGCCACCGAAATTCGCGCGCACGCCATCCAGACGGCCGAGGACGTCCTGGAGCAAGGCCGCGCCGTCGCCGTGCGGGTCAGCAAGGAGACGCTGAACCCCGCGACCGGCGAATACAAGTCGCTGGCCATCTTCACCAAGGGCATGGTCGACGGCGGCAAGCCGAAGAAGGAAGAGGAAGAGCGCGATCCGCTCTGCGTCCAGCCGGCCGACCTCTACACCGCCCACGCCCGCGACCGGATCGGCCGCCTGCTGGAGGGCTGGCTGAACCGCCACAAGGCCACGCCCTTCGAGCTGCTGCACCGTCCCGACCTCGTCGAGAAGCTCGAAGCGTCCGGCACCGACCTGCAGCACGCCCTGCAGAAGATCGCCATTCCCGAGGCCGAGGCGCGCGGCGTCACGGTCCACGAAATCATCCGCCACTTCCAGGGCCTGGTCGAGCGCGCGATCGGCAACCTGGGCAAGGCGTTCAAGAAGGGCGCCCTTCCCAATCTCGACAAGGAAGGTTTCGCCAAGGCCGCCGAGCGGCTGGCCGCCGACCCCGACCGCGCCTTCCTGCTGGGCGCGGGCGTCGCCGCCTCGATCGCCCCGGCCGCCAACTGGGCCGAGAAGATCGCCCGCCTGCTGGATCTGGCCGACTCCGCGCCGACCGAGCCGCGCGCCCGCGCCGCGGCCCTCAGCGCCATCGAGCAGCCCCTGGCCGAGATCATCGGCTCGCGCGCCGGCAT
>JAYRLX010000132.1:0-9459 GCA_041905125.1 Caulobacter sp.
ATCTGGTTGTCGGGATCGACGCGCAGCAGGTCGGTGATGTCGGCATAGAGGCGGCGATAGAGGCCCTGGCGCTTGGAGGTCGTGTGCTCCTCGACCAGGAAGGCCCAGTTGTCCTTCACCTGGTTCAGGCGATCGGCGACGTGCTCGACCTTGGCCTTGTCGCGGTCCTTCAACACTAGCCGGATCTTGGCGCCGTCCAGGGCCTTGGGCCCGAAGTCGGCGCTGTCGGCGGCGAGGGTCAGATAGAGACTATCGGCTGTCAGGATGCGGTCGCGCAGATCGAGCCAGACGGTGCGGGCCTCGCCGGCCTTCACCGAGACGCTGACGTCGATCATGTTGCGGCCCGGCCAGATCGGGTCCTTCACCTGGATATTGAGCGGGATGATCGTTCCGGCCGCGCCGGGCAGGGCGGGGATGTCGATGGCTATGCCGTCGAGGCCATCACGAGCGTTCTCCCAACCATAGGCCCAGTTGCGAGCCAGCGGCTTGGCGGCCGGGGCGTCGCCGAAGCCGGACGGGATCAGCACGTGGACGATCGGCAGACCCTTGGCTGTGAGATCGGTGGCGGGGCGAGGGCGGTTGGGCGCGCCTTCGGGAATGGCCACGACCGTGGCGCGCTCGCCCGCCGGGTGGCGGCCGGCGATGTAGGCGTTGAGATCGGCGAGGTTCAGATAGTCCGGCGCCACGTCGGCGCGGACGGTGTAGCTCATCTTGAAGGCGTCCTTCGGCTCGGCCCCCGCCGAGACGTTGTAGGCCCAGATCTCCTGGATCGGGGTCTCCTGCGCCACGTTGGTGAAGGTCAGCACGCCGCCCTTTAGCGGTTGGGTCAGGGACGTGACCGTACGCTGCTGGTCCTTGGCGCGCGTTCCGACGCCGGTTTGCTTGTCGCCAGCCTTGGCCGACCACGAGAGCGCGCCGTAGGCCGGGCCTTGGATCTCAAGGCGATTGATCGGCTCGTCGGGCAGAGTCAGGGTCAAAGCCTTGCCGCCGTCGACATAGACGTTCCAGTCCGGCAGCTGGAAATAGTCGTCGCGGCCGGGTAGGCGCGAGCGGTTATAGACGCCGGGCCAGGTCGTTTCCGGGATGCCGTCCGTGCCCTTCCACATCCATTCCTTGATGTCCTTCACATCCGCGAACTCGACCTTGCGAATGGTGGTCTGGGCGTCGGTCAGAACGGGCGGCAGGTCCTTGTTCCAGCCGTAGCGCTGCTTCCAGGCGGCGTGGACTGCCGGATCGTCGAGCGTGGCGATTGGCGCGGCCACGGTAGGCGTCTCGTTGCGGGCGAGGGCGGCGATGGCCGGCGCGTCCAGGGCGCGGTCATAGACCCGCAGCTCGTCGAGATCGCCGCCGCGCGTGAAATTGTAGCGGCTCTGCACCTGGTGCGGCGCGATCACCCGGCCGGCGACGCCGAACTGGTCGAGGCCCGCGTCATAGACCGCCTTGGCCTCCTTCTTGGCCGCCGGCTTGCCGTCGACATAGAGCTGGACGCCGGTGGTCTCGTCCCAGGTGAAGGCCAGGTGCGTCCAGGCGTCGGCGGCGGGATTCTTGTCGACCTTGAACGAAACGCGGGTGCGGGCCAGGCCGTTGTCGGTGACGAAGGCGTCGAAGCCGTGGCCGTTCCAGTCGATGCGCAGGAACGCCATGTCCCAGCTGGAGTGGTCGGCGTAGCCGACGCGGAAGATCACGAACGGCGCGACGCCGACCGGATAGCCCGAACGCCAGAAGAAGGAGAGCGTGCCCCGCTGGGCCTGGATGTTGCCGGGCGCGTTCCATGAGACGACGCCATCGTCGGCGGCGCGGAAGCCCTTACCAGCCTTGCCGTCGATCGGCGTGACCTTGTCGGCGAAGTTGGGGACAGGGTCTCCGGCGGCGACGTCGGCTGTCAAACCCTTGTCGCCGGTGAGCTTGAAAAGCAGTCCTGGCTCGGTCTGCGTCTGAGCGGCGGCGGCCGCGGTGGCCAAGATCAGCGCGCAGGCCGAACCCAGGAAAATCGCCTTCATGCTACCGTCTCCTCCGACTGGCGGACATCCCGTTTTTGGTAACCGGTGTCATTCCGCACCTTTTTTGTAGCGCCGTAAGGGCAGGCTTGCAAACCCGACGCGGCCTGATAGGCCATGCTGCAAAGCACAAAAACGACGGGCGGAAGTAGCCGATGTTCACAAAGATCCTGATCGCGAACCGTGGCGAGATCGCCGTCCGCGTCATCAAGACCTGTCGTCGCCTGGGGATCGCCACGGTGGTGGTCTATTCCGACGCCGACGCGGGCAGCCTGGCGGTCGAGATGGCCGACGAGACCGTGCATATCGGGCCGTCGCCGGCCGCCCAGTCCTATCTCGTCGCCGACAAGATCATCGCCGCCTGCAAGCAGACGGGCGCCCAGGCCATCCACCCCGGCTTCGGCTTCCTGTCGGAGAACGCGGGCTTCGCCCAGCGCTGCGCCGACGAGGGGATCGTGTTCATCGGTCCCAACCCCGGCGCCATCCAGGCGATGGGCGACAAGATCGAGAGCAAGAAGTTCGCGGCCCAGGCGGGGGTCTCCTGCGTGCCCGGCCACATCGGCGAGATCGCCGACACGGCCGAGGCGGTGAAGATCTCCGAGCAGATCGGCTATCCGGTGATGATCAAGGCCTCGGCCGGCGGCGGCGGCAAGGGTATCCGCGTCGCCTGGAACCGCCAGGACGTTGAAGAAGGCTTCCCCGCCGTGCGCGCCGAGGCCAAGGCCAGCTTCGGCGACGATCGGATCTTCATCGAGAAGTTCATCGAAAGCCCGCGCCACATCGAAATCCAGGTGCTGGGCGACAAGCACGGCAACGTTGTCCACCTTTTCGAGCGCGAGTGCTCGATCCAGCGCCGCAACCAGAAGGTCATCGAGGAGGCGCCGTCGCCGCTGCTGGACGAGGCGACCCGAGCGGCCATGGGCGCTCAGGCCGTCGCGCTCGCCAAGGCGGTGAACTACGACAGCGCCGGCACGGTCGAGTTCGTCGCCGGCCAGGACAAGAGCTTCTTCTTCCTGGAGATGAACACCCGCCTGCAGGTCGAGCACCCGGTCACCGAGCTGATCACGGGCCTGGATCTCGTCGAGCAGATGATCCGCAGCGCCTGGGGCGAAAAGCTGGCCTTCGAGCAGAAGGATCTGAAGATCAACGGCTGGGCCATCGAGAGCCGCATCTACGCCGAGGATCCGTACCGCAAGTTCCTGCCCAGCATCGGCCGCCTTGTCCGCTACGACCCGCCGTCGGAAGGCGAGAAGGGCGCGTACAAGGTCCGCAACGACGCCGGCGTCCGCGAGGGCGACGAGATCTCGATGTACTACGACCCGATGATCTCGAAGCTCTGCACCTGGGGACCGACCCGAAGCGCGGCGATCGACGGCATGGGCCGGGCGCTGGAGGATTTCCACATCGAGGGCCTGGGCCAGAACATTCCGTTCCTGGCCGCCGTGATGGACCAGGAGCGCTTCCGCTCGGGCAAGATCTCGACCAACTACATCAAGGACGAGTTCCCCGAGGGCTTCACCGGGGTCGCCCCGACGCCCGCCCAGCTCGACATCCTGACCGCCGTCGGCGCGGCCATGCAGCGCGTCTACGCCGCGCGCGCGCGGTCTTACGCCTCGGGCCTCGCCGGTCCGGCGCGCGACGAGTGGGTCGTCTCCGTCGGCCATGAAAAACGCCGCGTGAAGGTGGCCGGGGAGGGCGACGTTACGGTCGAACTGCTCGACGAGGGCCGCGTCCTGTCACTGACGGACATCGACTGGCGTCCGGGCAAGCCGGTGTTCAAGGCGACGCTGGACGGCAAGGCCTTCACGGTGCAGGCGACGCCGGCCGCCGAGGGCTTCACGATCCGCCATCGCGCCGCCAAGGCCCGGGTGCTGGTCCTGACCCCGCGCTCGGCCGATCTGCACGGCAAGCTCCCCGAGAAGCAGGCCGCCGACACTTCCAAGCTGGTGCTCTCGCCGATGCCGGGCCTGGTCGTCTCCATGGACGTCACGGCCGGCCAGCAGGTCCGCGAGGGCGAGGTGGTCTGCGTGCTCGAGGCCATGAAGATGCAGAACATCATCCGCGCCGAGCGCGATGGCGTCGTGAAAGCCGTCAACGCCAAGGGAGGCGACCCGGTCGCGGCCGACGAGGTGTTGGTGGAGTTCGCCTGAAGCTGCGCTTAGATTGCCGGCGAGATCGAACGCCGAGTCGGAGCCAAGGCGAGCATGAGCGAACGTAGCGAGTGGGCGGAGCTGTTCCTGTCGTCGAACGGCCGGCTGGCGCGCACGCCGTTCCTGGTCGCGGCGGCCGTCCTGCTGGGCGTGGCGGTGCTGTACGAGGCGATCGCCGGCTACACCCTGCACTGGCTAACGGGCTGGGTCGTCTATCCGGCCCTGCTGTTCTCGGGCGCCTGCGTGCTGTCCAAACGGCTGCACGATCGCGGCCGGTCGGGCTGGTGGGCGCTGCTGATCCTGGTGGCCTTCATCGCTGTCTGGCCCCAGCCCGAGCACTTCCTCGACTTCATGTTCTGCCTGGTCATCGCCTGGGCGGTGGTCGAGCTGGGCGTGATGGGCGGCGAGCAGGGGGCGAACCGGTACGGGCCGAACCCCCTGAAGACGATTTCCATCTGAGATTCCTCTCCCAGAGGGAGAGGAGGGACCCGCCGCGAAGCGGTGGGAGGTGAGGGGTTTAGGCGGTCGACATTGTACGCCCTCACCCTCCCATGCTTCGCATGGGCCCCGCCCTCTCCCCACGGGAGAGGGATTCTACACCGGAGCCGCCGCGTCCTCGACCGGCCCAAACACCTTTTCAAAGCTCGCCTTCAGCGCCGCGTCGGCCTCGTCGAGCGTGACGGGCAGGCCAAGGTCGACCAAGCTGGTCACGCCATGCTCGGTCTGGCCGCAGGGGACGATGCCGGAGAAGTGCGAGAGGTCCGGCTCCACGTTCAGGCTGATCCCGTGGAAGCTGACCCAGCGGCGCAGCTTCACCCCGATCGCCGCGATCTTGTCCTCGCGGCTCCAGCCCGCGCCCTTGCGTTCGACCCAGACGCCGACCCGGCCGTCGCGTAGCTCCCCGGTGACGTTGAAGGCCGCCAGGGCGTCGATGATCCAGGCTTCCAGCGCGGCCACGAAGGCGCGCACGTCGCGGCCGCGCTTGGTCAGGTCCAGCATCACATAGGCCACGCGTTGGCCGGGACCGTGATAGGTGAACTGCCCGCCGCGCCCGCTCTCGAACACGGGAAAACGGTCCGGCGCCAGCAGGTCGGCCGCCTTGGCGGACACGCCGGCGGTGTAAAGGGGAGGGTGCTCCAGGAGCCAGACGAGCTCGCTCGCCGTCCCGTCAGCGATGGCGGCGGCGCGGCCTTCCATGGCGGCAACCGCTGCCGGGTAATCTACGTAGTCGGTCGAAACCGCCCACCCCACGGGGGCCGCGTCATCGCGCCTCATGGTCGGAAGTCCAGTGTTTTCAGCGTTTAACGGGAGCGCAAGCATACGGCCCTAATCTTGCAATCTTGGACGCGGCGACCCGGTCGGTCGCAGTGTCAGTTCAGGGGCCTTACTTCGTGACCCAGGTCAACGCCGTCAATGTCGAGATCTCCGTCCTTTTGGGCCGTTCCATCCTGCCGATGCAGCAACTGCTGCGGATGGGTCGTGGCGCGGTGATCCCGCTGGACGCCAAGACCAACGACGAGGTCTGGATCCTGGCCAACAACCACCCGATCGCTCGCGGCGAAATCCAGATCAGCGACGACCGCATCGCCATCCAGGTGACCCGCGCGGCCGACGTCTACGACTACATGGCGGGCGGGGCGTAATTCGCCGCAGGGGAGAAGTTCGCCATACTCGAACTTCCGACTTCCCAAAGCCGATTCAGTTTGCTACCTGCCGCCCCTCACCACGAGCGGTCGTGGCGGAATTGGTAGACGCGCAGCGTTGAGGTCGCTGTGGGGCAACCCGTGGAAGTTCGAGTCTTCTCGACCGCACCAAGTGAACCTGAATAGAGCGCTCCGGCGAAATCGGTTTCCGACTCGCAAGGGGCGCTCTAATCGTTTCTGGCCCTGATTTCGCCTCAGGGTCGCTTCATCGGACCAACGCATCGAATCCAGCAGCCTAGAGCTCAGGAGGCCCCCATGACCCGGGACACCGCCGAACTGACCGACGACGTGCTGGACGACATCCCGCTGGCCAAATCCGAGACTCCCGAGGAGCTGGAAGATCTCGCCCTCGGCGAGGACTACGCCCTCAATCCCGAATACGTCGAGATGGTGGTCGACGCCGCCGACAGCGGCGACGCCAAGCGCCTTCGCGAGCTGGTGGGCGCGCTGGACCCGGCCGACGTCGCCGACCTGATGGGCTTCCTGACCGCCGACTACCGCGAGCAGATCATCCCGCTGCTCGATCCCGAGGCGCTGGGCGAGATCATCTCCGAGCTCGAGGACAACATCCGCGAGGAGGTGCTGGAAGCCACCCCGTCGGTGACCCTGGCCCGCGCGCTGGAAGAGCTGGACACCGACGACGCCGCCGACGTCATCGACGACCTGGACGACACCAAGCGCTTCCAGGTGCTGGCCGCCATGGGCGAGACCGACCGCGCCGCGATCGAGACGACTCTGTCCTACGAGGACGAGACCGCCGGCCGCCTGATGCAGCGCGAGTTCCTGGCCGCGCCCGAGTTCTGGACCGTCGGCCAGACGATCGACCACGTCCGCGACGCGGGCGAGTCGCTGCCCGAGCTGTTCTTCGACGTCTATGTGGTCGACCCGACCTACAAGCCCGTCGGCGCGATCCCGATCAGCATTCTTCTGCGCAGCCGGCGCGAGACGCCGCTGACCGAGCTGATGGAAGCGGTCACCGAAATTCCGGTCGACATGGACCAGGAAGAGGTCGCCTACATCTTCGACAAGTACCACCTGATCAGCGCCCCGGTCATCGAGCCGGGCGGGCGTCTGGTCGGCCAGATCACCGTCGACGACATCGTCGAGGTCATCCGCGACGAAGCGCAGGAGGACATCCTGGCCCTCGCCGGCGTGTCCGACGCCGGCCGCGACGCCAGCGTCCAGGAGATCGTCCGCTCGCGGCTGCCCTGGCTGCTGCTGAACCTGGTGACCGAAACCATCGCCGTCAGCGCGATCGCCATCTTCCAGGACCAGATCGCCAAGCTGGTGGCCCTGGCCGTGCTGATGCCGATCGTCTCGTCGCTGGGCGGCAACGCCGGCACCCAGACCCTGGCCGTGGCTGTCCGCGCCCTGGCCAGCAAGGAGCTCACCGCGGCCAACGCCCGGCGGATCATCGTGCGGGAGGTGCTGGTGGGCCTGACCAACGGCATATGCCTTGCGGTGGTCATGGGCATGGCGACGTTCTTCTTCTATCACAACGCCAAGCTGGCCATCACGGTGGGAGCTGCGCTGATCGCCAACATCTTCACGGCCGCCCTGGGCGGCATCCTGGCGCCTCTTGCGCTGGAGAAGATGGGGCGCGATCCGGCGGTTTCGTCGTCGATCTTTGTCACCTTCCTGACCGACTTCATGGGCTTCTTCGCGGTGCTGCTGATCGCGGCGCTGCTGATGCAATGAGACGTTGATCGCCTAGATAGGGAAAACTGGCGCGGAAGTTGCGCCGGGACAGGCGAGCGCACCCGCGTCTGTCTCAATTTGGGTCAAACTAGGCGATGAAACCGCGTCATCAGGTCTCCCGCGCCGCCGTCGATCTCATCAAGAGATTCGAAGGCTACCGTCAGACGTCCGCCCAGCTGCCCGATGGACGCTGGACGATCGGCTATGGCCACACGCTGACCGCGCGTCCGGGCGCGACTGTCTCGGAAAAGGACGCCGAGGCCCTGCTGCTGTACGACCTGATCTCGGTGGCCCACTCGGTAAACGAGCATACCTACACGCCGCTGACTCAGAACCAGTTCGACGCCCTGGTCTGCTTCGCCTTCAACATCGGCATCGAGAACTTCGTACGCTCGGGCGTGCTGCGCCGCATCAACGAGGGCTCGCTGCTGCAGGCCGCCTGCGCCATGGAGATGTGGCGCAAGGCCGACTTCGAGGGCGAGCGGATCGTCATCGACGCCCTGGTGCGCCGCCGCTCGGCCGAGAAGACGCTGTTCCTGACCCCGGCCAACGGTCAATGGGTGCCCGCGCCAAGCTCGATCCTGCGTCCGAAGATCGACTACGACGCCAGCAACGCCATCCCCAAGCAGACGCCGGCCACGGTCAGCACCCGCACCGACGGCGACCGGATCGTCGCCCACCGCGACGGCGACCTGCCGTTCAGCATCGTTGTCCCGGAAGAGGACAGGCCGACCGCGACCGAACAGTCGGCCGCCGCCGTTAGCGCGCGCCTGGAAGCCATTCTCGCCGAGGCGGAAGCGCCGCCCAGCAAGGCGCAGCCTGACCTTGGCCTGCCCGAGCCGCCCGCGCCGGAGAAAGCCGCCGGCGCTTCTTCTGGGCCTGTCCTGTTCCAGGATGCGCCCGCCGTCGAGCTGACGCCTTTCCGGCCGTCGCCGCAGCCGCCGGAAAAGCCCGCGACCGTCGAGGCGTTTGCGCCCGGCCCGGTCGCTAACGAACCGACGCTGTTTGGCGCGCCGAACGACAGCGGCTCGGCTTTCAACCTTGATGGCTTCTCGACCAGCGCCGCCTCTGAGCCTTCCACCGTCGCCGGGATCGCTGGCGGCCCTCGGAAGACGAAGCGGTCTGCCGGAAGCGCCAGCTTGCTGATCGTTCTGGGCCTGCTGGGCCTGTCGCTGTTCGGCGGCGGCGTCCTTTGGATCCTGACCGTGGCGGTCGGGGCGGCGGACCAGGTCAAGCTGTTCGGCTACGGCGCGAGCATGATCGGCGCGATCTGCTTCGTGGTTTCGGCTTATCTTCTGTTGCGCCGACTGGCCGGGCCGGATAAGGCGGGCGAATAAGAACTTCCCTTACTCTGGGGAAGTCGAGCAAGAACGCCCGCGGGTCTCGTTGATCCGCGGGCGTTCGTGCTATGGGAGGACTATCATGACGAATTTCGCACCCACGATGGACTTCGCGCTGGGCGAGACCGCCGACGCGATCCGCGAGACGACCGCCCGCTTCGCCGCCGATCGCATCGCGCCGCTGGCGGCCGAGATCGACCAGACCAACACCTTCCCGCGCTCTCTCTGGGTCCCGATGGGCGACCTCGGCCTGCATGGCGTCACGGTCGAAGAGGAGTTCGGCGGCCTGGGTCTTGGCTATCTCGAGCACGTCGTGGCGATGGAGGAGGTCTCCCGCGCCTCGGCCTCGGTGGGCCTGTCCTACGGCGCGCACTCCAATCTTTGCGTCAACCAGATCCGCCGCTGGGGCACGCCCGAGCAGAAGCGGCGCTACCTGCCGAAGCTGATCAGCGGCGAGCATGTCGGCTCGCTGGCCATGAGCGAGGCCGGCGCCGGTTCTGATGTGGTCTCGATGAAGCTGCGCGCCGAACAGCGCGGCGACCGCTATGTCCTCAACGGCACGAAGTTCTGG
>JAYRLX010000133.1:0-9458 GCA_041905125.1 Caulobacter sp.
GGTCCACATCTCCGAGGACCGCGGCACCTCGCTGTCCATGCTGTTCGACGCTGGCCGCAGCCTTGAGGAACGCGTCTTGGCCGAGCAGTTCTCGGCCTGAGACGTTGGGTCGCACGGTAGGTGCGGTCTCACTCAATGTTAACGCCTGCTATGTTAGCGTCACCCAAGTATCCGCCGCTGGGGAGGCGATCGTGACGAACAAGACCACCGCCGAGGTGATCCAGGTGCCGAACATGCTCAAGCTCAAGGTGGGCGGGCGCGGCGGCATCGACATGGCCGCGATCGCCAAGGCCGAGGCGGCGCTGAAGAGCCTGTCCGGCAACTTCGCCCAATGGCTGGACGACGAGATCGTCAAGCTGGAAGCCGCGCGCCAGGCGGTCCGCACCGAAGGCCTCAACGCCGAGACGGTCGAGACCCTGTACCTTCGCGCTCACGACCTGAAGGGCCTGGGCGCCACCTACGAGTTCCCGCTGATCACCCGCCTGTCCGCCTCGCTGTGCAAGCTGATTGACGATCCGGCGACGCGGCTCTCCGCGCCGATGTTCCTGGTCGACGCCCACATCGACGCGATCAAGGCCTGCGTCCGCGACGACATCCGGGTCGACACCCACCCGGTCGGCCGCCCGCTCGTCACCGAGCTGGAAGCCCGCGTCGCCGAGTATCTCGGCGCCTAGGTCAGGCCGAACAGACCTCTCAGGTACGGATTGAGCATCCGGCCTTCCGGATCCAGGTCCTGGCGCACGGCCAGGAAATCGTTCCAGCGCGGATACAGCGCCTGCAATTGCTGCCCTCGCAGCGTATGCAGCTTGCCCCAGTGCGGCCGCCCCTCGTAGCGGCGGAAGATCGGCTCGACCAAGCTGTAGAGGAAGCTGAAGTCGTCGCGATAGTAGGCGTGCACCGCCACCGAACCGCGCGGCGCGCCCTGGAACGGCGACAGCCAGGCGTCGTCGGGCGCGATCCGCCGCGCCTCGATCGGGAAGAAGACGTCGGGCCGCTCCTTCTCGAGGGTGCGCACGACCTCTTCCAGCGCCTTCAGCTGGTTCTCGACCGGCAGGTGGAATTCCATCTCGTTGAAGCGCACCGGCCGCTCGGTCGACAGCAGCTTCCAGCCCTCGTCGACGGCGGTCTCGGGTTTGGCGGTCGACAGCAGCGCCTTGGCCGCGGCCTTGCGCACTGGCGTGGCGAAGCCCAGCAGGTTGCGCAGCCCCTTCAGCGCCTCGAGGAATTCGACGTCCTGGTCGGGACCGCGCGGCAGGGCCGGATCGTCGGTCTCGTCGTGGCTGATATTGGCCGCGAGGCCCGTGGCCGGCACGGCGTAGAACTCGAAGTTGCGGTGCTGGGCCCAGCGCGCCTCGGCGTTGGCCAGCGCTTCCTCGAAGGGCTCCAGCCAGACGCGGCGGCGCAGACGCCGGTTGGCGCTCGTTCTGATCCGCACCTGGCTGATCACGCCCAGCGCGCCCAGCGAGACGCGGGCGGCCTGGAAGATCTCGGGGTTCTTTTCTGCGTCGGCGTCGATGACCTGGCCGGATGGCGTGACCAGGCGCAGGCCGGTGACGTCGCCATGCAGCGCCGGGATCTTGGCCCCTGTGCCATGGGTCGCCGTGCCCAGCGCGCCGCCCAGCGACTGCTTGTTGATGTCGGGCAGGTTCGGCAGCGCCCGGCCCTTCTCGGCCAGCATCGGCCCCAGGGCGCCCAGCCGCGTGCCGGTGCGGACGATCGCCGCGTCGCCTTCCCAGCCGACGACGCCCGACATGGCGTCCAGCGAGATCAGCGTGCCGGTGGTCGGCGCGAGAGCCGTGAAGGAATGGCCCGCGCCGACGGGGCGGATCGGTCCCTGGGCGGTCTTGAGCGCCAGGGCCAGTTCGCCCTCGTCCTTGGGCGCCAGGCGGGCGGCGGGATAGGCGTTCTGGATGCCCGACCAGTTGCGCCACAGCAGCTTGCCGTCAGCGTTGACCGAGGCCGGAGCCGGCGGCTCGGGCTTGTCACCGGTGGCGACCTTGTAGGCGGCCGCGCCGCCGGCGACCACCGCCACACCCGTTCCACCCGCGATCAGGGCTCCGCGCCGCGAGATCATGCCGCCTCCCGTTTTTTATCCTGCGGAGTCTTCGCGCCCCGCCATGAACCGTATCAGGGCCTTGAAATCGTCCGGCGTGCAAGTGGCGCATTGGCCGGTCGCCGGCATGGCGTTGAAGCCCTGGATCGCGTGGTCCAGCAGCACGGCCTCGCCCTGCTTCCAGCGAGGGTCCCAGGCGGCGCGGTCATGGACCAGCGGCGCGCCCGTGCCGGGGACGGCGTGGCAGGCGTGGCACGAGGTCTCATAGAGACCGGCCAGTCGCGCGTCGGCCGGACGCAGCGCCAGGGCCTGCTCGGGCGTGGGCGGCGGCGGAGGCTTGGCCCCACAGGCGGCGAGGATCAGGGCGGAGGCGGCGAGAAAGGCCAGCCGCTTCATCAAGCGATCCCCGACAGGCGCTTGGCCGCCGTCAGCGTGTTGGCCAGCAGGCAGGCGATGGTCATTGGTCCGACTCCCCTCGGAACCGGCGTGATCGCGCCGGCGACCTCGCGAACTTCGTCGAAGGCGACATCGCCGACAAGGCGGGTCTTGCCGGCCGCGGCGGCGGCGGGATCGCGGGCCGGATAGCGGGTGATGCCGACGTCGATCACGGTCGCGCCCGGCTTGATCCAGTCGGCCTTGACCATCTCGGCGCGGCCGACGGCGGCCACGACGATGTCCGCCTGGCGCACGATGCCCGGCAGGTCCTTGGAGCGCGAGTGAGCGATGGTCACGGTGCAGTCGGCGGCCAGCAGCATCTGGGCCATCGGCTTGCCCATCAGGTTCGAGCGGCCGATCACGACGGCGTTCTTGCCCGACAGGTCGCCCAGGGTGTCCTTCAGCAGCATCATGCAGCCCAGCGGCGTGCAGGGCGTCAGGGCCGGCAGGCCGCTGGCCAGGCGACCGGCGTTGGTCACGGTCAGGCCATCGACGTCCTTGTCGGGCGACAGCGCCGCGACGACGTCCATCTGGCTGATGTGCGGCGGCACCGGGAACTGGACCAGCACGCCATGGATCTTCGGATCGGCGTTCAGCTTGGCGACCACGGCCAGCAGCTCGTCCTGGCTCGTGTCGGCTGGCAGGCGATGGGTCTCGGAATACATGCCCGCCGCTTCGGTCTGCTCGCCCTTGTTGCGGACATAGACCTGGCTGGCCGGATCCTCGCCGACCAGCACGACGGCCAGGCCCGGCGTCACGCCATGCTTGGCCTTCAGCTCGGCCACCTCCTCGGCGATCTTGGCCCGCAGATCGGCCGCGAAAGCCTTGCCGTCGATGAGTTTGCCCTGCGCCATGTCGGTTCTCCTGCTTGCAGCGTCCCTAGCCGCTCGTCGCGCGCCGCGCAACGCCGCCGCCAAGGACTTGACCCGAACCCTCGGTGAGCGTTTTCCAGAGCCATGACCCAGTCCTTCCCGACTCCCGCCGCCCACGCCCGCGACCT
Source organism: Caulobacter sp. (assembly GCA_041905125.1). Taxonomy (GTDB): domain Bacteria; phylum Pseudomonadota; class Alphaproteobacteria; order Caulobacterales; family Caulobacteraceae; genus Caulobacter. The sequence goes on from JAYRLX010000133.1 coordinate 3,489, forward strand.
CCTGGACAAGCTGGGCGTTCCGGCCCGGCCCGCCGACGCCGGCCAGCCCGTGCGCAGCCCGATCGACGGCGCGATCCTGACCCACGTCGCCCTCGACGACGCCCGCCAGATCGAGGCCAAGGTCGCCGCCGCCCGCCGCGCCTTCGACGCCTGGCGCGTCGTCCCCGCCCCGCGCCGCGGCGAGCTGGTCCGGCTGTTCGGCGAGGAACTGCGCGCGGCCAAGGCGGACCTGGCCGAACTGGTCACCCTGGAAGCCGGCAAGATCGCCTCCGAAGCGGCCGGCGAGGTCCAGGAGATGATCGACATCTGCGACTTCGCCGTCGGCCTGTCGCGCCAGCTGCACGGCCTGACCATCGCCTCCGAGCGCCCCGGCCACGCCATGCGCGAGACCTGGCATCCGCTGGGGCCGGTCGCGGTGATCAGCGCCTTCAACTTCCCCGTCGCCGTCTGGGCCTGGAACGCGTGCCTGGCCCTGGTCTGCGGCGACCCGGTGATCTGGAAGCCGTCCGAGAAGACGCCGCTGACCGCCCTGGCGACCCACGCCATCCTCGAGCGCGCCCTGGCCCGCTTCGGCGACGCGCCCGAGGGTCTGGCGTCGGTGGTCCAGGGCGGCCGCGACGCCGGCGAACGCCTGGCGCGCGATCCGCGCATCCCGCTGGTCAGCGCCACCGGCTCGACCCGCATGGGCAAGGCCCTCGCCCCGGTCGTGGCCGAGCGCTTTGGCCGCTCGATCCTGGAGCTGGGTGGCAACAACGCCATGATCGTCACGCCCTCGGCGGACCTGTCCCTGGCCCTGCGCGCCATCGTCTTCTCGGCCGCCGGCACCGCCGGCCAGCGCTGCACCAGCCTGCGCCGCCTGATCGTCCACGAGAGCCTGGTCGACAAGGTCTCGGACGCCGTCGAGACCGCCTTCCAGCGCCTGCCGGTCGGCGATCCGCGCGAGACCAAGACGCTGCTGGGCCCGCTGATCGATCGCCAGGCCTATGAGGCCTTCGTCGCGGCCATGGACGCCGTCCGGGCCGAGGGCGGGACCGTCAGCGGCGGCGAGCGCCTGCTGGCCAACCAGTGGCCCGAGGCCTTCTACGTCCGCCCGGCCCTGGCCCGCCTGCCCGCCCCCGCGCCCTGCATGCAACGCGAGACCTTCGCGCCGCTGCTGCACGTCGTTCCGTATGCGGACTTTGATGAGGCGGTGGCGATCCAGAACGACGTCCCCCAGGGGCTTTCCTCGTGCGTGATGACCAACGACGTCCGCGAGGCCGAGGCCTTCCTGTCGGCCGCCGGCAGCGACTGCGGCATCGCCAACGTCAATATCGGCCCCTCGGGCGCCGAGATCGGCGGCGCGTTCGGCGGCGAGAAGGAGACCGGCGGCGGCCGCGAGAGCGGCTCGGATAGCTGGAAGCAGTACATGCGCCGTCAGACCGCGACCGTGAACTATTCCGGCGCCCTGCCGCTGGCCCAGGGCGTGCGGTTCGATCTCTGACGTGGCGGTCTCCCTTCCCCTTGATGGGGAAGGGCTGGGGATGGGGTGACCCGCTGAGTTAGCCGCTTCGCGCGGCATCGACCGTCCTGATCACCCCACCCCTACCCCTCCCCATCAAGGGGAGGGGTGCGTTTCATCGGCTTCACGCGACTGCTCGCCGAAGGGATGGAAAGGGACGCGGAGCGCCGGACGACGTCCGGAGTGTGAGTAGTAAATACCGTTTCGACGAAGCCCGACGCTCCGCGCGACCGTTATCCGCCAGCGTCCCGTCGGGTGGCCCTGTTCAGGCCTTACCGGGACCCGGAGTTCGCCGTTTCCAGCGCCTCCAGCGGTCGAAGAGGACGGGCTTTCAGCCAGACACGCCCTTTTACCCTCAACCACGCCGACGGCGGGCGGGTGAGCCCAGCAAGCTCAGCCCCGGACCGTCCGAGTATCCCCCTCGAACCTGTCCCCGCTCGATCGCCCCCCGCCGCCGCAAATGGTCGCTGGCCATGCGCCCTTTCCTCGCGACGAGGTGAAGACAGGATACGGCAGGTTTTGGAGGGGAGGATAAGTCGGCGCGAACGCTCGTTCCGTCCATCACCCTCTCCCCTGGGGAGAGGGCGGGGCCCATGCGCAGCATGGGAGGGTGAGGGACAAAACCCTCGCCAATAAAAACACCGGGAAGACAGAGGCTTGCGCGGACTCGGGACCGGCTTCGCCATCCCCTCACCCTCCCACGCCCGCGGCGCGGGTCCCTCCCTCTCCCCATGGGAGAGGGTGTTTACGCCCGTGCCTGCATGGGTATTGCCGTCCGCGCCGGCAAACGGCATAAGCCCTGACCTTGGGTCAGCGACCCAGGCCGGCTTAGCACAGCGGTAGTGCAGCGGTTTTGTAAACCGAAGGTCGGGGGTTCGATCCCCTCAGCCGGCACCACTCTCTTTCCTCGGGTCGCGCGATGACCGCCACGCTCTTCATCGACGCCGACGCCTGCCCCGTGAAAGACGAGGCCTACAAGGTCGCCGCGCGGCACGGCTTCAAGACCTTCGTGGTGTCCAACAGCTGGATCCGCGTGCCGCTGACGCCGGTGATCGAGCAGATCGTGGTCGACGCCGGGCCGGACGTGGCGGACGACTGGATCGCCGAGCGCGTGGGCCCTGGCGACGTGGTGGTGACCAACGACATCCCCCTGGCCGATCGCGTCCTGAAGGCCGGCGGCGCGGCCGTGGCGCCGAACGGTCGGGTGTTCAGCCACGACATGATCGGCTCGGCCCTGGCCTCGCGCTCGATCGGCGAGCACCTGCGCTCGATGGGCGAGGTCACCAAGGGTCCCGCCGCCTTCGCCAACGCCGACCGCTCGCGGTTCCTGCAGGCGCTGGATCAGCTGGTGGTCAAGGCCAAGCGGGTCGTCCCGAGATGATCGAGATCACCTCCTGGCTACAGATCGAGGAGGACGAGCTGGTCTGGAAGGCCACGCGCGCCTCGGGTCCCGGCGGCCAGCACGTCAACAAGACCTCGACGGCGCTGGAGCTGCGGTTCGACGTTAGGAACTCCCCGTCCCTGCCCGAGGACGTCAAGGCGCGGCTGGAGAAGCTGGCCGGCAGCCGCCTGACCCAGGACGGCGTGCTGATCCTGTTCGCCCAGGGCTCGCGCTCGCAGGAGATGAACCGCCAGGACGCCCAGGCGCGCCTCGTGGACCTGATCCGCCGCGCCACGGAAAAGCCCAAGCCGCGCAAGGCGACCAAGCCGACCTATTCCAGCAAGCTCAAGCGCCTGGAGACCAAGGCCAAGCGCGGGACGGTGAAGTCCGGACGCGGCCGGGTGCGGTTCGACGACTAGGCCGTCTCCAACGGGGCCGGCGCGCTGAACGCCAGGACGTCGTCCTTCCAGTCCGGTTCGGCGATCAGGCCCCCCAGCATCTTCTGCAAGGCGCGCGTCATGGCCGCCTGCTCTTCGGGCGTGAGATTGGCGCAGACATCCTGGTTCAAGGGGCGGATCTCGGCGCGGATCTTCCCGAGCAAGGCGCGACCGGCGTCGGTCAGCCCGATGACCACGATGCGGCGGTCGGACGGCGAGGCCTCGCGGCGGACGAGGCCGTCGGCGATCAGGCTGTCGATCGACCGGGTCAGCGTGGTGCGGTCGGTGGCCGACAGCTTGGCCAGACGCGTCATCGACAGGTCGCCGAACCGGCGCAACGAGATCATCGCCACCCACTTCGGGAAGCTCAGCCCGTGACGCGCCAACAGGTCCGCGGCCATCGCGCGGCGGTGCTGCTCGGTCTGGTAGAGCAGATAACTCAGATAGCTAGGCAGCGGCAGAGCGTGGTCTTCTACCACCCCCGCGCGCTCTTCCCCCTCACGCATAATCGTTTTGCTCCCCCGCAAAGCGGCGCCCTGTCTGTCATAAGGTTAACGCTCACGCAATCAGCGCGGCCGCAACGGAAACGAAAAACCCCGCGAAAGGCTTCGCGGGGTCATTTCGTTCAATTTAGGCGGGAAATAAGCCGGTAGACACGGACGCTTGGCTCAGGCGTCGACCGCCGCGCGATTGCGGTTGCGGCCGCGGGTCAACCAGTCGTCGGGATAGGTTTCGCGCACGGTGATCGACTTGAACTGGTTGACCGGGATCTCGGCGTGGTCACCGGGATTGAGGTCGCGCGACACCGAGTGACCGGCGAACTCCTCGATGATGGTGATCACTTGGCTGCTGCCGGCGACGTTCTCGATCAGGACCATGTTCATGGGGGTGTCTCGGCGATCGTGCGTAAGAGGAATGGGATTGGGGAGGATCGCGATCAGCCGAGGTTCGGCTGGACGCGCTTGTCGTTGACGCCCTTCAGGGCCCAGGCTTCGAGGGCTTCGTTCGAGCCGACCCGGCGGAAGGCGCCCTGGCTGTGCTGCTCGCAGTAAGAGCCGCGGGCGCTGACCTTGGGACGGCCGCAGAAGCCGAAGTCCTCGCTGTCGGGATGGCCGATCGGCCAGCGGCACGAATGGGCGCCCAGGCCCAGGATGCCGGAGGTCGGCAGCAGGTCTTCCTCGACCCGCTCGAACGTGACGGCCGGACGAGCCGCCGAGCTCGCCTCGCGGGCTGGGCGCTGGCGGGAGGCCATGCGCGACGGAACGCGGATGGACGAAACACGCTGGCGGACCGGCGTCTCGCGGACCGTGATGCCAAGGCGGTGCACCTTGCCGATCACCGCGCTGCGGCTGACGCCGCCCAGTTGCCGCGCGACCTGGCTCGCGCTGAGACCCTCCAGCCACAGCTTCTTGAGGGTCGCTGTGCGTTCTTCGCTCCAGTCCATGATCTTGTTTCCCAGCCCTGCCCGGAGCCAGCCCGCTCCGTGGAGAAAGGGGTAAGATTTATGGTTAACGAGCGTCAAATGGATATGTGCGAACCCACGGTTTGCGATTTCACTTTTCGCTTAGAGAATCACATAGATATCGCCAATTGTCGCAGGCTTGACTGTTAGGGACCCTTGTTAGGTGACAAGGCCGGGGCCCAGATTTTATAAGGTTTTGGAATGCGTCGCGGCGTCGCAGAGCCCGCGACGAAACGTCAGTCGGGAACCCTCATGCGCACGCTGAAACTGACCGCCTTCGCCCTCCTCGCCGCCTCGCTGGTCGCCTGCTCGAAAGACGGCGGCAGCTCCTCGGAGGCGCCGGCGGACGCGCCGGCCTCGGCTCCGGCCGCGCCGACCAACGCCGAGAAGGCCGCGGCCCTGGCCGCCCTGCCCGCGCCCTACAACACCGGCGACCTCGCCAACGGCCAGAGCAAGTTCGCGCTCTGCCGCTCGTGCCACACGATCACCGAGGGCGGCCCGGACATGACCGGCCCGAACCTCTACGGGATCTTCGGCCGCAAGGCGGGCTCCAAGCCCGGCTACAGCTATTCCGACGCCGTGAAGGCCGCCGGCTTCACCTGGGACGCCGAGCATCTGGACAAGTGGCTGGCCGACCCGCGCGGCTTCATGCCCGGCACCAAGATGACCTTCGCGGGCCTGAAGAACCCGCAGGACCGGGTGGACCTGATCGCCTACCTGAAGGTCGAGACGGGCTACAAACCGGCGCCGTGACGTGAAACCGGCTCCGCCCGACATCCAGGCGCGGGTCGAGCGCCTCTACGACACCAACCAGCGGCGCGATTTCACGGCGTTTCGCGCCCTGGCGCATCCGCATCTGGAATGGCCGGACCTCACGCGCGGCGGAACGCTGGATAGCCCCGAGGCTGTCCGCGACTACTGGGCCTACAACGATCGCGCGCTGCGGATCGAGATGACGCCGGTCCAGGTGGAGCTGGATGACGAGGGCCGCATCGTCGTGCTGGCCAATCAGGTCGTCTGGAACCTGACGGGCAAGCTGTGGTCGGACCTGATGGTCCGCCATCGCTACACCCTGCGCGACGGCCTCTTCTGGCGGATGGAAGTCCTCGAGATCGATCGGCCGATATCCTGACGCCGATCGAGCGCGCCGGTCGCCCCGGCGCGCTCTAAGTGTTTGATTTAGAGCCTCGTT
>JAYRLX010000134.1:0-9431 GCA_041905125.1 Caulobacter sp.
AGCGCGGCGTCGTCGCGGGCGCGGGCCGCGCGAAGGCGCGCGTGGGCGCTGCCGATATCCAGAGCCGGCCAGCTGACCGTTGGGGCCACGGCCCAGGCCTGGCTGCCGCTGTTGCCGAAGCCCGCCGAGGTCCCCGACAGGAAGCCGACGAAGCCGGTCACCGAGACGCGAGGGAACAGGTCGGCCGTGGCCACGCCCACCCGCGCGGTTGATGCCGCCAGGCGACGCTCGGCCGCTTGCACATCAGGACGACGGCGCAGGAACTGGCCCGCCTCGCCGATCGGCAAGGCGGCCACCAGCGGCGGCGTATCGTCCTGGCGCGGAGCCAACAGGGCGTCCAGCGCGCCGGGCCGTTGGCCAGTCAGGACCGCCAGCCGATAGTTGGCGCGGGTCGCGGCGGTGATCAGGCCGGGGATGGCCGACTCGGTGGCGTTGAGGCGCGCCTGGGCCGAGGCGACGTCGATCGGGCTGCCGGCGCCCGCGTCGAACCGCACCTTGGTCAGGCGCAGGGTCTCGCGCTGGGTCTCGAGGTTGCGCTGGGCGACCTTGAGGCGGGCCTGGGCGCCGCGCAGTTCGAGATAGTTGCGGGCCACCTCGGCCGCCACGGTCACCTGGGCGTCGCGCAGGTCGGCCTGGGCCGCGCCGGCCTCCGCCCCCGCCGCCTCGACGCCACGCCGGACGCGGCCGAACAGGTCGATCTCCCAGCTGGCGTCGAAGCCGGCCTGGTAGGTCTGGCTCTCGACGCGCTCGGTGGTCAGGCCCGGCTGCTGCTGCTTGCTCTTCGTATAGGTCCCGTCGGCGGTGACGTGCGGCGCCAGATCCAGCTTCTGCTCGGTGAACAGGGCGCGGGCCTCGGCGACGCGGGCCAGGGCGATCTTCAGGTCGAGATTGGCCGAGAGAGCCTGACCGACCAGTTGGTCCAGCACCGGGTCGCCGAACGCCTTCCACCATTGGGCCTCGGGATTGGCGGCGGTGAAGACGGCCGGGTCGGCGTTCTGGAAGGCCGCCGGCGGGGTCGCCGGCGCCTTGTAGTTCGGGCCCACCGCGCAAGCGGCGGCGGTGGCCGCGACGCCGGCGATCAGCACGGCGCGCAGGGTTTGCTTGAAGACAGACATCAGTGCGCCTCCACGGGCGAGGTCAGCTCCGCCTTCGGCGCGGCCTTGCGGGCCGTGAAGCGGCGGATGACGTAGTAGAAGATCGGCGTCAGGATCAGGCCGAACAGGGTGACGCCCAGCATCCCCGAGAACACCGCCACGCCCATGGCGCGGCGCATCTCGGCCCCGGCCCCGTGCGACACCACCAGGGGGTAGACCCCCATGATGAAGGCGATCGAGGTCATCAGGATCGGACGCAGGCGCAGGCGGCAGGCCTCCAGGACCGCCTGGAGCGGGCTGTCGCCGTGCTCCTCGCGCTCCTTGGCGAACTCCACGATCAGGATGGCGTTCTTACAGGCCAGCCCCACCAGCACGATCAGGCCGATCTGGGTGAAGATGTTGTTGTCGCCCTTGCTGATCCAGACGCCGGCCAGGGCCGACAGCAGGGTCATCGGGACGATCAGGATGACGACCAGCGGCAGGCTCCAGCTCTCGTACTGGGCGACCAGCACCAGGAAGGCCAGCAGCACGCAGAGCGGGAAGATGAAGACCGCCGTGTTGCCCGCCAGGATCTGCTGGTAGGTCAGCTCGGTCCATTCGTAGCCCATGCCGTTGGGCAGCTCCTTCTTGGCGAGATCCTCCAGCGCCTTCTGGGCCTGGCCGGTCGAGTAGCCGGGGGCCGGCCCGCCATTGATCTCGGCGGTCAGCATGCCGTTGTAGTGGCTCTCGCGGTCGGGACCGGTGGTCTCATGGAAGCTGACGAAGGCGCCCAGCGGGATCATCTGGCCCGAGCCGTTGCGGGTCTGCAGGCGCAGCATCTGCTCGGGCTGCAGCCGGAATTTCTGGTCGGCCTGCACATTGACCTCGTAGGTCCGCCCGAAGCGGTTGAAGTCGTTGACGTACAGCGAGCCCAGATAGACCTGCATGGTCTCGAAGAGGTCGGTCAGGGACACGCCCTGAGCCCGGGCCTTCTCGCGATCGATGTCGGCCTGGATCTTCGGCACGCTGACCTGGTAGCTGGAGAAGATCCCCGCCAGGGCCGGGTCCTTGCGCGCCTTGTCGATCAGGTTCTGGGTGGCCTTGTTCAGCTCCTCCGGACCCAGGCCCGCCTTGTCGACGATCTGCATGCGGAAGCCGCCGATGGTGCCCAAGCCCTGGACGGATGGGGGCGGGAAGACGGCGATCTGGGCGTCGGGGATGGCGCCGAACTTCTGGTTCAGGGCCGCCACGATCGCGCCGGCCTGCTTGTCGCGGTCACGGCGATCCTTGAAGTCGTCGAGCGGATAGAACACCGCGCCGGAGTTTGGGCTGTTGATCAGGCCGTTCACCGACAGGCCCGGGAAGGCCACCGAGTGCTTCACGCCCGGCACGGTGTTGGCGATCTCGCCCATCTGACGGATCACCGCCTCGGTGCGGTCCAGCGAGGCGGCGTCGGGCAGCTGCACGACGGCGACCACATAGGCCTTGTCCTGCTGCGGCACGAAGCCGGTCGGGGTCTTGGCGAAGGCGAAGACCGTCAGGGCCAGCAGCACGCCGTAGACGACCAGGCCGGCGGTCGAGCGGCCCAGGGTCCTGGCGACGCCGCCGACATAGCCGTTCGAGGCCTTGGCGAAGAAGCGGTTGAACGGGTTGAACAGCCAGCCCAGGGCCGCGTCGATCAGCTTCTGGAAGCGGTCCTTCGGCGCGTCGTGGGAGCGCAGCAGCACCGCGGCCAGGGCCGGCGACAGGGTTAGGGAGTTGATGGCCGAGATCACCGTCGAGATGGCGATGGTCAGGGCGAACTGGCGATAGAACTGGCCCGATAGGCCGCTGATGAAGGCGGTCGGGATGAACACCGCGCACAGCACCAGGGCCGTGGAGATGATCGGCCCGGTCACCTCGCCCATCGCCTTACGCGTGGCGTCGGCGGGGGCGAGACCCAGACTGATGTTCCGCTCGACGTTCTCGACCACCACGATGGCGTCGTCGACGACGATGCCGATGGCCAGCACCAGGCCGAACAGGGTCAGGGCGTTGAGGCCAAAGCCCAGCATCAGCATGACGGCGAAGGTGCCGATCAAGGACACCGGCACGGCGATCAGCGGGATCACCGAGGCGCGCCAGCCTTGCAGGAAGATCACGACCACGATGACGACCAGGATGATCGCCTCGATCAGGGTGTGGACCACCGAGTCGATGCTCTCCTGCACGAAGGCGGTGGTGTCGTAGATGATCTCGTAGTCGACGCCTTCGGGGAACTCCTTCTTGAGCTCCTTCATGGTCTTCTTGACCTCGGCCGCCATCTGCAGGGCGTTGGAGCCGGGGCGCTGGAAGATCGGCATGGCGACGGCCGATTTGTTATCGAGCAAGCTGCGCAGGGCGTAGTTGTTGGCGCCCAGCTCCACGCGGGCGACGTCGCCCAGGCGGGTGATCTGGCCGTCCTCGCCCGAGCGTATGATGACGTTCCGCAACTGCTCCTCGTCGGTCAGGCGGCCGGGGGCGTTGATCGACAGCTGGAAGTCGGCGCCGGAGCCCGCGTTGGGCGGCGCGCCCAGTTGGCCGGCGGCCACCTGGACGTTCTGCTCGCGCAGGGCCCGCACGACGTCGCCGGCGGTCATCGACAGGGCGGCCAGCTTCTCGGGATCCAGCCAGACGCGCATCGAGTACGAGCCCGCGCCGAAGATCTGCACGTCGCCGACGCCGTCGATGCGCTTCAGCCGGTCGCGCACGTTCAGCTGCGCGTAGTTGCTGAGGTACAGCATGTCGTAGCGGTTGTTCGGCGAGATCATGTGCACGACCAGAGTCAGGTCGGGCGAGGCCTTGTCGGTGGTCACGCCGATCCGCTGCACCTCCTGGGGCAGCTTGGGCAGGGCCTGGGCGACGCGGTTCTGGACCTGCACCTGGGCCTTATCGAGGTCGGTGCCCAGCGCGAAGGTGACGGTCAGCACCATGGCCCCGTCGGCGGCCGACTGGGACGACTGGTAGATCATCCCCTCGACGCCGTTGATCGCCTGCTCCAGCGGGGCGGCGACGGTCTGGCCGATGACGGACGGGTTGGCGCCCGGATAGGCCGCGCGCACGACCACGGTCGGCGGCACCACTTCCGGATACTCGCTGATCGGCAGCTGGGGCAGCGACACCAGGCCGGCGATGAAGATGATGATGGACAGCACCGCCGCGAAGCGGGGCCTGTTCACGAAGAACTTGGAAAAGGACATGCGGGTCGTCCTGGGGAGGAGGCGTGTTTGGCGACCCCCTCCCCCTTGATGGGGGAGGGGCAGGGGTGAGGGTGATCGCTGAGGGGGATGGCGAACACGGCGCTCAAGCTTCCAGCGCCGAAGTCACCCCCATCCCCAACCCTTCCCCCATCGAGGGGGAAGGGAGCGTTCTAGTTCTGGCGGATCGGGCTCTCGACCTGGGCCAGCTGGTCCAGGTCAGCCTTCTCGGTCTTGATCGGCACCGGCGCGACGGTGTCGCCCGGCTTGACCTTCTGCAGGCCGCCGACGATCACCCGGTCGCCGGGCTTCAGGCCCGAACGGATGATGCGCAGGTTGCCGGCCAGGGGGCCAATCTCGACCGGGCGGTACTCGGCCTTGTTGGCCTTGTTGACCACCACGACGAAGCGCTTGCCGAGGTCCGTGGCGACGGCGCGGTCGGGCGCCAGCGCCACGGTCTGGCTCTCAGCGCTGACCAGGCGGATGCGGGCGAACAGGCCCGGCGTGAAGCGACCGTCGGCGTTGGCGAAGATCGCCCGGCCGTTGATCGTGCCGCTCTTGGCGTCCAGGGCGTTGTCGATGAAGGCCAGCTTGCCGACGTGCGGATAGCCGTCCTCGGTCATCAGGCCCATATAGACCGGCCCGCCCTTGCCGCGCTCGGCGGCGGCGTACTTCAGGAAGGTCTGCTCGTCGGCGTTGAACTCGGCGTAGATCGGCGTGTCGGACACCACCGTCGTCAGCAGCGACGACTGGGTGACGAGGTTGCCGCGGGTGATGATCGCCTTTGAGACCCGGCCGTCGATCGGCGAGGTCACGCGGGTCCATTCCAGGTTCAGGCGAGCGGTCTGCAGGGCGGCCTGGGCGGCGGAGAGGTTGGCCTGGGCCGCCCGCTCTTCCGAGGCCAGGCGGTCGAATTCGCTCTGGGCCAGGGCGTTCTGCTCGATCAGGCGACGGCCGCGCTCGCGATTGACCACCGCCAAATCGAGCTGGGCCTTGGCGCGGGCCACCTCGGCGGCGGCGCGGTCGGCCTCGGCCTTGTAGGGGCGCGGGTCGATCTGGAACAGCACCTGGCCCTTGTGGACGCGGGCGCCCTCGGCGAACTGGGCGCCGTCGATATAGCCCGAGACGCGCGGACGAATCTCGACGGTGTCGATCGGCTCGAGGCGGCCGGTGAAGTCGTCCCATTGGCGCAGGGACTTGAAGGCGACGTCGGTGACGGTGACCTGGGCGGGCGGCGGGGCGGCGGCGGCGTCCTGCTTGGCCTGGGCCGAGCAGGCGGCCAGCACGGCGACGGCGGCCAGGCCGGCGAAGGACGTGATGACGGGTTGGAGACGCATGGGGGAGGAACCTGTCGGGGGAGGAAAAGGCGGGAGCGTGAGGGCTATTCGAGGACCGGACGTCGGCCGACGCCACGAGCGCTACGGGGTGACCAAGTCTCGCCAAACGCGCGCACGGTGGATTGGCCGATCCAGGACCGCTTTGAACCGATGCGGGACCGGACGAAGGCCAGGAGGTCGTCGTCAAAATCCTGGGCGGCCTTGGCGGGCGGCGCGCTAACGTAAACGTTTGTTTGCGGGGGCATTGGCGCGCGCTCCTTAGGGGTTTAAGGGATCAAATGTCGCAGGGACGGTTACTTGACCCGGGCGACGGGAATGACGATTTAGGATGTGACGAGACCGTTCGGTATCATCGCTCCAGGCGAGAGATACTGACCGGTAACTCGCACGTCAAGGAGAGGTCCGCCAAAATGGCGACAAGAAATTCTGGGGACGGGGTTGTGGGCGACACGGAAGCGGCGGCTTGCACGCCCGCGTCCAAGCGTCCGGCGCGTGACCGGATCTTCGAAACCGCCCGCGAGCTGTTCTATCAGCACGGCATCCGCGCCGTCGGCGTCGAGACGATCGCCGCCGAGGCCGACGCCACCAAGATGACGCTCTATCGCAACTTCCCGTCCAAGGACGAGCTGGTGGCCGAGGTCCTGCGCGAGCAGGAACGCGAATACTGGGCCTGGTGGGAAAGCGTCACCGCCGTCTGCTGCACCGACCCGCGCGCCCAGCTGGAGGCGATCTTCGACGCCTTCGAGACCAAGGCCTGCAACAAGGACGTCCACGGCTGCCCACTGTCGAACGCCGCCATCGAGCTGCACGAGGAAGGCCACCCGGCCCAGGTCGTGTCGGTCAACTACAAGAAGGAGCTGCACCGGCGGCTCACGGACCTGGCGCGCCGCGCCGGGGCCAAGGATGACGATCTCGCCGACGCCCTGATGCTGCTGATGGAGGGCTCCTACACCGCCCGGGTCACCCTCGGCGCGGACGGCCCCTCGCGCGCCGTCGCCCGTTCGGCTCGCGCGCTGATCCGTTTTCACCTGGACGGGTGCTGATCGGGGCTTACCCCCTCGGATCCAGCACCCGCGACCGCCGCTCGATGGCCAGCAAGGCCAAGAGCACCGTGAACGCGAAGGCCAGCAGCAGCAGCGACAGGCGGTGGGCCTGCCCCCACTCCAGCCCCTCGACCAGGCGGTAGATCTCGGTCGACAGCACCGTGGTCTCGCCGGGGATATTGCCGCCCAGCATCATGACCACCCCGAACTCGCCGACCGTATGGGCGAAGGTCAGAATGGCGGCGGCGACATAGCCCGGCAGCGCCAGCGGCAGGGCCACCCGCCAGAAGCGGTCCCACGGTGAGGCGCCGAGCGTCGCGGCCGCCTCCAGGGGCTCGTCGCCGACGGCGAGGAAGGCGTTGCGCAGCGGCTGCACCGCGAACGGCAGCGAATAGATCAGCGATCCGATCACCAGCCCCTCGAAGGTGAAGGCCAGGGTCCGTACGCCGAAGGGCTGAAGCAGGACCATCAGCGGGCTCTTCGGCCCGAGCGCGATCAGCAGATAGAAACCCAGCACGGTCGGCGGCAGCACGATCGGCAGGGCGACCACGGCCGTGACCACCGTGCGTAGCGACGAGCGCCCGCGCGCCAGCCACCAGGACAGCGGCGTGGCCAGCACCAGCAGCAGCAGGGTGGTGATCCCCGCCAGCTTCGCCGTCAGCCACAGCACCTCGCCCATGCTCAGCGGACCTCGTAGCCGTAGCGCCTGATGATCGCCTTGGCCTCGCCGGTCTTCAGGAAGGCCAGGAACGCCTTGGCCGCCGCGCTATCCTGGCCGGTCTTCAGCAGCACCGCCTGCTGCTCGATCGGCGTATGATCCGCGGCGGGCACGACCCAGCGCGAGCCGCCCTTCTCGTCGATCACCTGGGACAGCGCCACGAAGCCGAGCTCGGCCGCGCCGGTCTGGACGTACTGGTAGGCCTGGGTGATCGAGGCGCCGGTGACGATCTTCGGCTTCAGGGCGTCGTAGAGCTTCAGCTTGGTCAGGGTCTCGACGGCGGCCTGGCCGTAGGGCGCGGCCTTGGGGTCGGCGATGGCCAGCTTCTCGAACCCGCCCCTGGCCAGCACCGCGCCCTTGCCGTCGACCAGACCGGGCGTCTTGCTGAACAGCGCCAGCCGGCCCGTGGCGTAGGTGAAGCGCGAACCGGCGACCGCCAGGCCTTCCGCCTCGGCCTTTTGCGGCCGCTCCACATCGGCCGACAGGAAGACCTCGTACGGCGCGCCGTTGGCGATCTGGGTGTAGAACTGGCCCGACGAGCCAAAGCTCAGCGTCGCGTCGTGGCCGGTCCTGGCCTTGAAGCGCGCGGCGATCTCGCGCGCGGCCTCGGTGAAGTTGGCGGCCACGGCGACCTTGGTCTCGCCGGCCAAGGCCGCGCCGCTCAGCATCAGCGACAGGACTCCGGCCAGCGCGGCGATCAGCATCGGGCGGCGGGCGATCATCGGATAGTCCTCAAGCTGGGCCACGACCCCATGGTCCACCTTCATAACGACGATCCTGGCGGGCGACTAGGCGATCACCCTCAGGCCCGCGCGGAGATCTTCCGCGCCGCCGCCCAGGTCCTCGTCCAGCTTGCCGTGCTCGCGGGTCCAGATCGGGAGCGCCTGGGCCAGCAAGGCCCGGCCGTCCGGGGTCAGGCTCAGCACCCGGGCCCTGCCATCCTTGGGATCGGGCGCGACCGTTAGCAGCCCCCGGCGCTCCAGCGGCTTCAGCGCCGCCGTCAGGGTGGTGCGGTCCATGGCCAGCAGGTTGGCGACGCCGCCCATGCCGGCCGGCTCGGGCCGGTTCAGCGACATCAAGAGCGAGAACTGGCCGTTGGTCAGGCCCAGCGGCCGCAGCGCCTCGTCGAAGCGACGAGCCAGCGCCCGCGCGGCTCGCTGGACGTGCAGGCACAGGCAGGTGTCACGGACGTGGATCGTCGTCTCGAAGGGAATCACGACCGGCTTTGACATGTCCAATTTATGTTGATATCAACGTTATTAGTCAAGGAAATACTGCTCAGCTTACGGAGGACGTGATGTCGCACGCCGTGGTCTCCCGCGAGGAATGGCTGGAAGCGCGCCGCGCCCTGCTGCTGAAGGAAAAGGCCCACACCCGCGCCCGCGACGCCCTGAACGCCGAGCGCCTGGCCCTGCCGTGGGTGAAGCTGGAGAAGTCCTACAGCTTCGACACCGGCAACGGCCGCGAGACGCTGGAGGCGCTGTTCGACGGGCGCAGCCAGCTGCTCGTCTACCACTTCATGCTGGGCCCCGATTGGGACGCCGGCTGCCCCGGCTGCTCGTTCATGGCCGACCACCTGGACGGAACCGTCGCGCACCTGAACTACAAGGGCGTCACCCTGAAGGTCGTCTCCCGCGCGCCCCTGGCGAAGATCCAGGCCTATCAGCGCCGCATGGGCTGGCGCTTTCCGTGGGTCTCGTCGCACGGCGGCGACTTCAACAGCGACTTCCATGTCTCGTTCACGCCGGAGGCGCTGGCGGGCGAGACAATCAATTACAACTTCACCGACCTGCCCTCCGCCGAGGGCCACGACGAATTGCCGGGGCTGTCGGCCTTCTATCGCGACGCGGACGGGCAGGTGTTCCACACCTACTCTTCCTATGCTCGCGGCATGGAAGAACCCCTGGCCACGCTGATGCTGCTGGACCGCGCGCCCCTGGGCCGCGCCGATGGTCAGCCCCCGGACTTCCCGCGCCGCCACGACGAGTACGAGGCTGTCCCGGCCCCGTCGGCCTGCTGCGCCGGCGCCGCCTGACGCGCTTCCG
>JAYRLX010000135.1:0-443 GCA_041905125.1 Caulobacter sp.
GGTGGGGCGCCCGCCCCGCGTCCCCGCGCCGCCTGGCGGCGGGCGAGCATCGCGGGCGCGGGCCCAAGGGCTACCGCCGCTCCGACGAGCGCATCCGCGAGGATGTCAGCGACCGCCTGACCGACGACGCCTGGCTGGACGCTCAGGGTGTCGAGGTGATGGTCCAGGATTCCGAAGTGACCCTGACCGGCGTGGTCCGCTCGCGCGAAGACAAGAAGCGCGCCGAGGCCATCGCCGAGACCGTGTCGGGCGTCGACCACGTGCAGAACAACCTGCGCGTCGACCGCGGGACGGGTCTGACCGGGACGACGGCCACGCCCATCGTGCCGACCTCGTCCGACCCGCTGGGGTGATCAAACGCCGCAAATCCTCCCCCTAGCGGGGGAGGTGTCGGCTCGAAGAGACGACGGAGGGGGAAGAGGCGGGTTCTCAAGCACTTCCCC
>JAYRLX010000135.1:453-9427 GCA_041905125.1 Caulobacter sp.
CCCCCCCCCCCGGGGGGGGGGGGGGGGGCGCCCCCCCGCCCGGGGGGGGCCCCCCGAGGCGGGTTCTCAAGCACTTCCCCCTCCGGCGCTTCGCGCCACCTCCCCCGCTGGGGCGAGGATTTTAATTACGCCTCGGCAGCTTCGTTTCACGCCTGAAACGCTAGCCCATATTCCGCCCACGGAGGCCAACTTGGCCTCGACAAGTGGTTATTAACGCCACAAACATCCCGGCTTCTCGTCGCGGGAAGCACGCCCGCGCGCCGCATTGGGGTGTTTCGTGAAAGCGCTGTTCTTCTCCGTCTCCGTCCTGTCCCTGGCCGCGACCGCCGCCCTGGCCCAGGTTCCGAGCCCGATCGGCTCCCAGCCGTGGCCGGAGTCGGCCGCCCCGACCGCGCCGATCGCCGCGCCGCAGGACATCCCCTACGCCGGCACGCTGAAGCTGGCCGTCGACGCCACCGACATCGACCGCAAGATCTGGAACGTCACGACGACCATCCCGGTCAGCAAGGCCGGCGACTTCGTGTTCCTGTATCCGCAGTGGGTTCCGGGCGGCCACTCGCCGCGCAACGATCTGGACAAGCTGGCGGGCCTGGTGGTCACGGCCAACGGCAAGCGCATCCCGTGGGTCCGCGACGTCGTCAACGTCAACGCCTTCCATGTCGACGTCCCGACCGGCGTCAGCGAGATCCAGGTCAGCTATCAGTTCCTGACCGCCGTCGAGAGCCGCGTCGGCCGCACCCAGGCCACGCCCGAGATGCTCAGCATGCAGTGGCTGCAGGTGACGATGTACCCGGCCGGCTACTACACCCGCAAAATCCCGATCGAGGCCAGCGTCAAGCTGCCCGAGGGCTGGAAGCTGGCCTCGGCGCTGGAGACCGCCAAGGTCGACGGCCAGGTCACGACCTTCAAGCCGACCACGGTCGAGACCCTGGTCGACTCGCCGATCCTCGCGGGCAAGTACTTCAAGTCCGTCGATCTGGACCCCACCGGCCCCGCGCCCGTCCGCCTCAACATGGTCGCCGATAGCCCCGAGCTGCTCGAGGCCAAGCCCGAGCAGATCCAGATCCACAAGGAGCTCGTCCAGCAGGCCTACAAGCTGTACGGCGCCCACCACTACGACCACTACGACTTCCTAGTGTCGCTGTCGGACAAGCTGGGCGGCATCGGCCTGGAGCACCACCGCAGTTCCGAAAACGGCGTGACGCCCAAGTACTTCACCGAGTGGGACAAGAGCTTCGTCGGCCGCGACCTCTTGGCCCACGAATACACCCACTCGTGGACCGGCTAGTTCCGCCGCGCCGCCGCCCTCTGGACCCCGAACCTGAACGTGCCGATGCGCGACAGCATGATGTGGGTCTACGAGGGCCAGACTCAGTACTGGGGCAATGTGCTGGCCGCCCGCTCGGGCCTCCTGACCAAGCAGCAGGCGCTGGACTCGATCGCCGCCACCGCCGCGACCTACGACAACCGCCGCGGCCGCGACTGGCGTCCGGTGCAGGACACCACCAACGACCCGATCATCGCCAACCGCAAGCCGCTATCGTGGCTGTCCTGGCAGCGCAGCGAGGACTACTACTCCGAAGGCCTGCTGGTCTGGCTCGACGCCGACACCCTGATCCGCGAGAAGACCGGCGGCAAGAAGTCGCTGGACGACTTCGCCAAGGCCTTCTTCGGCGTCGACAACGGCTCGTACGTGCCGCGCACCTACACTTTCGACGACGTGGTCAGCACGCTGAACGGCGTCTACGCCTATGACTGGGCGACCTTCCTGAAGACCCGCATCCAGGAAGTGCAGGAAAAGGGCCCGCTGGATGGCCTGGAGCGCGGCGGCTACAAGCTGGTCTACACCGCCACCCCGACCGAGTTCATGAAGACCGCCGAGACCCGCGGCAAGACGACGGGCCTCAGCTATTCGCTGGGCCTGTCGGTGGGCTCGGACGCCGTGATCAAGGACGTCCAGTGGGGCGGCCCGGCGTTCAAGGCCGGCCTGACCCAGGGCCTGACGGTCGTCGCCGTCAATGGCGAGGCGTTCGACGGCGACAAGCTGAAGGCCGCCGTCACCGCCGCCATGAAGCCCGAGAACCCGCTGGTCGAACTGCTGATCAAGGACGGCTCGCGCTACAAGAGCGTCAAGATCGACTACCGCGGCGGCCTGCGCTACCCGCGCCTGGAGAAGATCGCCGGGACGCCCACGCGCCTCGACGACATCCTGACGCCGCGCAAGTAGACTGCGAACGACTCGCAACCTGCGACGAAATGGAGAAGGGCGGGAAGCCGGCGATTATGCCATTTTCCCGCCTGTTCATTCCCTCTGAACGCGTACAAAAGGGCCCGCCACCCCCCTCTCCCACCGGCGGGCCCTTTTTCGCATCTGGCCTTCCCCACAATCAGCGACCTTGGCGCGCGGCGCCGCGAGCGGCTATCTGTCGGTCCTGATGGACCATGACCCCGCCATACCGGACGCGCCGGAGCTTCAGCGCGTCACCACCCAGTATGTGATCAACGAGGATCGCATCCGCCTGTCCGGCGAGACGGCCAAGGGCGACACGCTGGTCCTGTGGCTGACCCAGCGCATGTTGAGCATCCTGATCCCTCGACTTGTCGGGTGGCTGGAGCAGCAGGGCGGCGACGCGCTGCTGCAGGAGTTCGCCCAGCAGGCCGCGGAGGCCGCGCTCGGCGCCGAACCGCCCGTCGCGGCGCAGACCAGCGGCGGGTGCGTGACCAGCATCGACATCGCGACCGGACCGGACGGCGTGGTCCTGGTCTTCAAGCCCGAGGGCGAGCGGGGCGCCAGCCTGGCCCTGGCGACCGACGCCCTGCGGCAGTGGCTGGCCATCGTCCGCTCGCAGTACGTGATCGGCGAGTGGCCGACGGCGATCTGGCCCTCCTGGATGGACGAGACCCAACTGGCCCCGCCGCCCGCCGGGGGCTTTGCGCTGCACTAGCCGCCCGGATCATGAGACCGGTACCATTTCCGGCTTGAGTGGTCAGACAACTGCCCCCATAGTGCCGCGCGAAGGCGGCCCGAGAGCCGCCGCGCCATTCGCGTAGCCCCGGGGAAACGTCCAGATGACCACCGCCATCACCCGCCGCCTGTTCGGCGCGAGCCTCGCCGCTCTTTCCGCCGCCGCCATGCCGGGCCTCGCGCTCGCCGCCGACAAGGCGCCGAAGACTTCCGGCGGCAAGCCGCTCTACAAGGATCCGACCCAGCCGATCGACGCTCGCGTGCAGGACCTCCTGGGCCGCATGACGCTGGAGGAGAAGGCCGCCCAGCTGATCGGCATCTGGCTGACCAAGTCCAAGATCCAGACCCCCGACGGCGAGTTCTCGCCGGAGGAAGCCAGCAAGAACTTCCCCAACGGCCTGGGCCAGATCTCGCGTCCGTCCGACCGCAAGGGCGCCAAGCCCGTGACGGTGATCGGCGCGGCGGCCGGCGCCGACGACGGCGCGGTCAACCGCAACGCCAAGGAAACCGCCCGCTACACCAACGCCGCCCAGAAATGGGCGGTCGAGAAGACGCGTCTCGGCATCCCGATGCTGATGCACGACGAAGCCCTGCACGGCTATGTCGCCCGCGACGCGACCAGCTTCCCGCAGGCCATCGCCCTGGCCTCGACCTTCGACACCGAGCTGACCGAGAAGATCTTCGCCGTCGCCGCCCGCGAGATGCGCGCCCGAGGCTCGAACCTGGCGCTGGCCCCCGTCGTCGACGTGGCCCGCGACCCGCGTTGGGGCCGCATCGAGGAGACCTATGGCGAAGACCCGCACGTCTGCGCCGAGATCGGCCTGGCCGCCATCCGCGGCTTCCAGGGCGCGACCCTGCCGCTGGCCAAGGACAAGGTCTTCGTCACCCTCAAGCACATGACCGGCCACGGCCAGCCCGAGAACGGCACCAATGTCGGTCCGGCCCAGATCGCCGAGCGCACCCTGCGCGAGAACTTCTTCCCGCCGTTCGAGCGCGCGGTGAAGGAGCTGCCGGTCCGCGCCGTCATGCCCTCGTACAACGAGATCGACGGCGTGCCCTCGCACGCCAACCGCTGGCTGCTGACCAAGGTCCTGCGCGAGGAGTGGGGCTATAAGGGCTCGGTCCAGAGCGACTACTTCGCCATCAAGGAGATGATCAGCCGCCACAAGCTGACCAACGACCTGGGCGAGACCGCCGTGCGCGCCCTGCACGCCGGCGTGGATGTCGAGCTGCCCGACGGCGAGGCCTACGCCCTGATCCCGGAGCTGGTGAAGGCCGGCCGCATCCCGCAGTTCGAGGTCGACGCCGCCGTGGCCCGCGTCCTGACCATGAAGTTCGAGGGCGGGCTGTTCGAGAACCCCTATTGCGACGAGAAGACCGCCGACGCCAAGACCGCGACGCCGGACGCCGTCGCCCTGGCCCGCGAGGCCGCCCGCAAGGCCGTTGTCCTGCTGAAGAACGACAAGGGCGTGCTGCCGCTGGACGGCAAGAAGATCAAGCGCCTGGCGCTCTTGGGCGCGCACGCCAAGGACACGCCGATCGGCGGTTATTCCGACGTGCCGCGACACGTGGTCTCGATCTACGAAGGCCTGACCGCCGAGGCCAAGGCCCAGGGCTTCGCCCTCGACTACGCCGAGGCCGTGCGCATCACCGAGCAGCGCATCTGGGCCCAGGACAAGGTCAATTTCACCGACCCGGCCGTCAACGCCAAGCTGATCGCCGAAGCCGTCGAGGTCGCCAAGAAGGCCGATGTCGTCGTCATGGTGCTGGGCGACAACGAGCAGACCAGCCGCGAGGCCTGGGCCGACAACCACCTGGGCGACCGCGAGAGCCTGGACCTGGTCGGCCAGCAGAACGACCTGGCCAAGGCGATCTTCGACCTGGGCAAGCCGACCGTGGTGTTCCTCCTGAACGGCCGTCCGCTGTCGATCAACCTGCTGGCCGAACGCGCCGACGCCATCATCGAGGGCTGGTACCTGGGCCAGGAAACCGGCAACGCCGCCGCCGACGTGCTGTTCGGCCGCGCCAATCCGGGGGGCAAGCTGCCGGTCAGCATCGCCCGCGACGTCGGCCAGCTGCCGATCTACTACAACCGCAAGCCCACGGCCCGCCGCGGCTATCTGGGCGGCGAGGTCACCCCGCTCTATCCGTTCGGTTTCGGCCTGTCGTACACCACCTTCGACATCTCGGCCCCGCGCCTGGCCAAGGCCAAGATCGGCCAGGGCGAGAGTGTCAAGGTCGAGGTCGACGTGACCAACACCGGCAAGCTCGCTGGAGACGAGGTGGTCCAGCTGTACGTCCACGACGAAGTGGCCTCGGTCACCCGTCCGGTGCTGGAGCTGAAGCACTTCAAGCGCGTCACCCTGGCGCCCGGCGCCAAGACCACGGTGACCTTCGAGATCAAGCCGTCGGACCTCTGGTTCTGGAACCTCGACATGCAGCGCGTCGTCGAACCCGGCGACTTCTCGATCCTGGTCGGCCCGAACTCGGTCGATCTGAAGAAGGCCACGCTGACGGTGGCTTAGGGGTTAGCGCCCCTCCGTCGGCTTCGCCGCCACCTCCCCCGTTGCACGGGGGAGGAATGGGCTTCCTCCTCACCCGCATCGCGGGGGAGGTGGCGCGGCGCGGACACGCGCCGTGACGGAGGGGGCGTCCGCCGCCCCCCTTACGTAACAATCGAAAGCCAAGTTTGATCGCGGCGGGGTTCAGTCCCAGAGCTTAAGGGCCCATATCGCGGGCCATGCCCGCTTCCGACCGCGCCCAGATCCGCGCCGACGCCGCTCCGTTCACGGACGAGGAGATCGACCTCCTGGTCGAGACCTTCTATGCGCGCATCCGCCGCCACCACCGCCTGGGCCCGATCTTCGAGACCGCGATCGGCGAGGATGGCTGGCCTCAGCACCTGGCGACGCTGAAGGACTTCTGGTCGTCGGTGCTGAACACCAGCGGCCGCTACAAGGGCCAGCCGGTCGCGGTCCACCAGCATGTCGAGGGCATCACCGAGGGCCTGTTCACGCCCTGGCTGGGCCTCTTCCACCAGACCTGCGCCGACATATTCGACGCCCCGCGCGCCGCCGTCATCGGCCAAAAGGCGGAGCGGATCGCCAAGAGCCTCCAGCTCGGCCTGTTCTTCAAGCCGGAAGCGGTGGCGTGAGCCCGCGCGAGGCGCTGGCCGCCGACGGCTTCGTCCGGTTCGAAGGCCCCGAGACCCTGGCCCTGCTCGGCGCCGAGGCGGCGGCGGGCTGGAAGGCGTTCTCCGACAGCTGGAACGACCTGCCGCTGGACGGCTTCATGGCCGACGGCGGTCGCTATCGCCGGCGCCGGTTCGCGGCCTTCGCGGTCTCCCCCGAAACCGTCGTTCGCAAGCCGCACCAGCCGCACTGGCAGAGCCGCGACTACAACCCGCTGAACGGCGGCGTGCAGCGCTGGTTCGAGCCGGTCACCGAGGCGATCGCCGACCACCCGGTGACGCGCGGCGTGATCGCGGCGGGCCTCGATCTCTTCCAGCCCCTGACCGCCGATCCGCCGCAGGCTTGGCACGTCGAGCTGCACCAGTTCCGCATCGAGGCCCGTACCGGCATGGCCGGCCTGCCGACGCCCGAGGGCGCGCACCGCGATGGCGTCGACTGGGTGATGGTCATGCTGGTCGACCGCCGCAACGTCGACAGCGGCGTCACCGACATCTACGCGCCGGACGGGAGGAGCCTGGGCTCTTTCACCCTGACCGCGCCGGGCGACATGGTCTGCGTCGACGACCACCGGGTGCTGCACGGGGTCACCGCGATCCGCCCGCTGGACCCGGCGCTACCGGCGATCCGCGACGTGCTGGTCGCCACCTTCCGCCGCCCGGACGAACGCGACGCGCAAGCTTTGCTGTAACGTCGCGGCGACATTCCGACATCTCCCCGACACCCAGGCGGTGGAAAAGCGATCAATCAGGCGCGAGGCTCACCTTCGCGCTTGATATTGCAATTCGTTCTCAAGTAAGGACGAGCCTCCATCGCCAAGGTTCCCCGAACGCCCGTGAAGTCCGCCGCCGACCAGCACCGCCGCTCCTTCTGGCTGAAGCAGTTGCACCAGTGGCACTGGATCAGCGCGGCCGTGTCGCTGATCGGCATGCTGGCCTTCGCGATCACCGGCGTCACCCTGAACCACGCCGGCCAGATCGAGGCCCAGCCCAAGGTCGTCAGCCGCAAGGCGACCCTGCCGCCCGAGCTGATGGCCGTGCTGGCCAAGGGCCCGGAAGAGGGCAAGCGCCCCCTGCCCGTCCAGCTGGAGCCCTTCCTCGACAAGGCCGTCGGCGCCGACGTCGCCGGCCGCGAGGGCGAGTGGTCGCCCGAAGAGGTCTATGTCGCCCTGGCCCGTCCGGGCGGCGACGCCTGGCTGTCGATCGACCGCGAGACCGGCGCGATCGAGCACGAGAAGACGACGCGCGGCGTCGTCTCCCTGCTCAACGACCTGCACAAGGGCCGCAATTCGGGCAAGGCCTGGAGCTGGTTCATCGACATCTTCGCGGCGGCCTGCGTGATCTTCACGGTCACCGGCCTGATCCTGCTGCAGTTCCACGCCCGCGCGCGGCCCCTGACCTGGCCCCTGGTGGGCCTTGGCCTGGCCGCGCCGGTCATCCTCGTCATCCTGTTCGTCCACCTTTGAGGCAGACACCGTGAAGCCTACGCTTTCCCTGCTCACCTTCGCCGGCGCCGCTGTCGCGGGCGCCCCGGCCCTGGCCGCCGACCTCAACGTCACGGTCGAGATCCCGCGCCTGTCGGTCGCCGAGTACCACAAGCCCTACGTCTCGATCTGGATCGAGAATCCGGCCGACGCCAGCGCCGCCGGCACCCTGGCGGTCTGGTACGACGCCGACAACAAGGAGGACCACGGCGCCAAGTGGCTGAAGGATATGCGCCAGTGGTGGCGCAAGGCCGGCCGCGAGATGAGCTTCCCCGCCGACGGCGTCAGCGGCGCCACCCGCGCGCCCGGTCCGCAGAAGCTGGTCTTCGCCGGCTCGAAGGGCGCGCTGAAGGACCTCAAGCCCGGCCAGTACAACCTGGTGGTCGAGGCCGCGCGCGAAGTCGGCGGCCACGAGGCCGTCCGCGTCCCGTTCGCCTGGGGCAAGCCCGGCAAGCCCGCCACCGCCAAGGGCGCGTCCGAGCTGGGCGCCGTCACCGTTTCCGTGAAGTGAGAAAAGCCATGACCTTCAAGAAGCGCCTTCTCGCCGTCGCCGCTGTTGGCATGGCCCTGGCCCTGCCGATGTCGGCCTCGGCCCACCGCGGCTGGCTGCTGCCGGCCTTCACCACCCTGTCGGGCGACAACGCCTGGGTGACGGTCGACGCCGCCATCTCCAACGAGCTGTTCTATCCCGACCACCGCCCGATGCGCCCCGACGGCGTCCAGGTCCTGGGCCCCGACGGCGTGGCCGACAAGATCCAGAACGCCTCGACCGGCCAGTACCGCTCGACCTTCGACGTGCAGCTGACCAAGCCGGGCACCTACAAGATCTTCACGGCCAGCAACTCGGTCATGGCCAGCTGGACCGAGAACGGCGAGGTCAAGCGCTTCCGGGGCTCGGCCGAGGACTTCGCCAAGCAGGTCCCGGCCGGCGCCGCCGACCTGAAGACCATCAAGATGGCCAGCCGCAACGAGACCTTCGTCACCCGCGACAAGCCGTCGGCCGGCGCCCTGGCCCCGACCGGCAAGGGCCTGGAGCTGGTTCCGGTGACCAACCCGACCGACGTCGTGGCCACCGAGCCCGCAACCTTCAAGTTCGTGCTGGACGGCAAGCCGGCCGCCGACCTCGAGGTCACCTTCATCCCCGGCGGCGCCCGCTGGCGGGCCACGCCCGGCGAGATCAAGGTCAAGACCGGCGCCGACGGCGCGGTGAAGTTCACCCTGCCGGAAGCCGGCATGTACTGGGTCAACGCCACGGTGCGCTCCGGCGAGACCGGCCGCGGTCCCGGCGGCCCCGGAATGGGCGGTCCGGGCGCGCCCGGCGGCGGCATGGGTGGTCCG